>JAWWQA010000097.1:0-17943 GCA_033854695.1 Rubrobacteraceae bacterium | reverse complement strand
CTTCGCGCTGCTCTCGTTGTTGCCGGAGGAGCAGTTCTACGCGTGGGGCTGGCGGATAGCATTCTTGATCAGCATTGTCCTGGTCGCCGTTGGCTTGTACATACGACTCAAGATAGCGGAGACCCCGGCTTTCTCCGAGGTCAAGGAGATGGAGGAGGAAGCCCAGAGGCCCTTCGTCGAGTTGATGCGCACCCAGCCAAAAGAGGTACTGCTAGGCATGGGTACCCGCTTCGCCGAAGGGGTGTGCTTCAATACCTACGGAGTCTTTGTTGTCACTTACCTGGTCTCCTATCAGGGACTCTCCAGGACCACCGCTTTGCTAGGCGTGCTGATCGGGGCCGCAATCGCGATGTCCCTCGTCACCATCTTCGGTAGGCTCACCGATCGCTTCGGACGGCGGCCGATATTCGGCGCGGGCATAGTCTTCTTCGGCCTGTGCGCCTTCCCGGCTTTCTGGCTCTTCGACACCAGGAATCCGGTCTTGATCTGCCTGGCGCTAGCCGTGGCGTTCGGCATCGCCTATCCGATGATGCACGGTCCTCAGGCGTCGTTGTACTCTGAGCTCTTCAACACGCGCGTCCGCTACACTGGGGTCTCTTTCGTCTACCAGTTTTCAGGCATCTTCGCCAGCGGCCTCACCCCGCTGATCGCTACCGCGCTACTCGCGTGGTCGGGCAACGAGTCCTGGGCGGTTAGCGGGTACATGGTCCTGATCGCCTTCGTGAGCCTGGCATCCCTCTACGGGCTACAAGAGACGTTCCGCAAGGATATCTCCTATACAAGAACGCCTAAAGTAGGGGATCCGCAACCGGCCGCCAAGGGCTAGGGCAAGAAGGTTTGGTTCGCAAGGAGGCATTTGTGAAGCACCTGTTCTCGGTTCCCACGATTGGAGGCTGGCTGTGACGCAAGTCCCTAGGAAAGTTGTGTCTATAGAGACAGGTTCGATCCTCAAACCTCTCCCGCCAGGGTGGTTCGTCGACTACCGTGAGGTAGAAGCAGTCACGACCGAAGAGAACGATCTGGCCCTCAACGCCGAGACGCGTTGGGAGATGATGGCCGACGCAGGATATCTAACGCCCAACGAGCTCTTTTTCGTCCGCAGCCACGCCCCAACGCCACGCATCGACGCTTCCTCGTGGAGGCTGCTCATCGATGGCCCCGGCGTGAGGAGAAGCCTCGAGCTGAGCTACGACGACCTCCTGCGGATGGAGAACGTTTCGGTCGTGCGGGCTCTGGAGTGCGCCGGCAACGGCCGCGTTTTCTTCGACGAACAGCAGGGCCAGGAGACACCAGGGACTCAGTGGAGGCTCGGGGCGATCGGGGTGGCAGAGTGGGACGGCATCTCACTGGGAGCGATACTCGAGCGGGCGGGCCTCAAGGGTACAGCCCGCGACGTCATGCTAGAGAGCCTTGACGCTATAAGAATGCGGCGCCCATTGCCGGTAGAGAAGGCCTTAGAAGAGGACACGCTCCTTGCTCTCGGCATGAACGGCGAGCCGCTGCCCCCCGACCACGGATTCCCGGCGCGCGTGGTGGTTCCCCGGTGGGCTGCGGTGGCCAGCGTCAAGTGGGTCGGGCGGATACACGTCTCCGAAGGTTCGCTCTTCTCGCCTTGGAACACGGAGAAGTACGTGCTGACGGGCGGAGCTTTCGGCGAGAAGAGAGAGCCGGTGACCGCACAAGTCGTCAAGAGCGCCCTCGAGCTCGCCTGGCCTGCCCGGCTTCCCCGGGGGAGATACGAGATCCAGGGCCGCTCCTGGTCGCCACACGACGCGATCTCAAGGGTGGAGTACAGCGTGGATGGCAGACCGTGGCGTCACGCACGGCTTGTGGAGCCGAACATCCCTGGAGCGTGGGTGCGCTGGAGCTTCGCTTGGAACGCGAGACCCGGCGACCACGAGGTGCAGGTCAAGGCTACAGATAAGCAAGGCAATTCCCAGCCTGAGACCGTGTCCCACAACGAGCTCGGCTACCTCTACGGTGGCGTCGTCGGGCATCCGATAAGCGTTTACTAGGAGAGGAGGTAGCGTGCATGCTATCAAGGTGCTGAAAGAAGACCACGCTAGGATCGAGACCTTGCTCAAAGCGTTGGCCGAGACGGGGGAGGACGACAAAGGGGCCAGAGACAGGCTTTTCGGGCAGCTTGAGAAGGAACTGATAGTCCACACTCTTGCCGAAGACAATATTTTTCTCCCACAGGTCGAAGATGCCATCGAGGACAGCAAGAAGGCGACCACCGAGTTCTTCAACGAGAGCGCCGACGTACTCAACGAGGCGACCGAACTAATTGCCCAGTCCTATCAGAACCACCAGGAGATCACAGCTCTTCTAGAGGATATGAAAGGGTTCGAGGCGAGAGATAGAGGCTGGGAAGGCAAGAGTAGTGAGCTTCAGAGAGCTGTAGCGCTCCAGATCAAGAAAGAAGAGGAGCTGTTTCCAAGGGTGGAGAAGGTTTTCGAAGAGGAAGACTTCGAACGTATTGGTGATCTCATAGAACACTGCAAGTGGCAGGTAAGGGGCCTGGCTCAGGCGAAGCTAGCGTCCTCGTCCAGCTTCCGGCCGACGCTCGAGAGAGAGGCTTCGTTGTTATTTGAGAGGGATCTTCAAGAGAGTACATTAGAGTGAGCAGGTACGAAAATAGTCATACGAGCAAACGCAAACCTCGAGCGAGGAGGGAACTTTAAGTGGGACGTACGGCAAGTGAATGGGGACAGAAACCTCCCTTCCCCGAAACACACTATGTAGATTCGCTGGTTTACACGGACGAGGGGATCTTTGAAGAAGAGAAAGAGAAGATCTTTGCCAAAACGTGGATGATGGCGTGTCACGAGAGCGAGGTCCCCGAGCCCAACGACTACCGCACCTATCACCATCCTGCGGGGGTGAACCTCATTGTGGTGCGCGGCGAGGATGGGGAGATTCGCTCTTTCTACAACGTGTGTCCCCACCGGGGCAACACGATCCTATACGATCCATCGGGCAACGCGAAGCGTATGACCTGCATCTTCCACGCCTGGTCGTTCGACTACCGGGGAAACTGTGTCGGTCTGCCCCGCGAGAAGGCAGGTTACTGCTCCGAGGACGGCTGTAGCATAACCAGGGACGATCTGGGCCTGCGCGAGGTCAAGACTCAAGTTGCGTACGGAGGCTTTGTCTACGTAAACCTCGACGACGACTGTGGCCCGCTCGAGGACCATATAGGCCATGCTCTGGACTCCATGATAGAAGAGATCGACACGGAGCCGCTAGAGGTTTTTGCTTATCACAGAGCTGTCATCAACACCAACTACAAGCTCTGGCACGACACTAACAGTGAGTTCTACCACGACTACCTGCACGTCCATAACCGGCTGACCAGTATGAAGCAGGAGGGGTACTTCGACCGCAAGATGACACCCTTCCCCAACGGCCACGCCGAGGTTGGGTCGCACGAAGTCCACTACGAGGCCTACGAGGGAGGCGGCAAGAGCCGCGAAGACGCTACCTTTCCCGGCATGGTAGGGAACCAGTGGTACCTGATCGACCTGTTCCCGGGTTACTCGTACAATCTGCGAGCCTCGGTCCTCCGCGTCGATTCGCAGATACCGCTGGGACCAAATAAGACCATCATCGAGTATCGTAGCCTGGGTCTCAAGAGCGACACGGAGGAACAGCGCCGGCAGCGTGTCAAGGACAACATCGTGATATGGGGGCCCTTCGGCCGCAATCTGCACGAAGACCTGCTGGCTGCGAGCGGCCAGGGACGCGCCATACCGAACGGGTCACGTTACGTCCTCCACGGGCGTGAGGAGAACAGCACGATCCACGACGAGATCGGGATGCGCCACTTCTACGAGGAATGGAGCAAGCGTATAGGGCGTTTGGCAAGCGACCCTGCAAAGAGGATCGCAGCCGAGAAGTCAGCTAAGGCCTAGGTTTCGCACAGGCGATACGGCGCCTACCTCGCGGGCTTGTGACTTGTAACCTCGCTTTGCGAGGCGGGTTCCATTCGCGGTGGTAGTAGGCTACGTAGACGCATCGCGATCGACGCTAGACAAAGAAGGCAGGAGGAGACGGTGAGTACTGGGATCGGAGTCGGTAGGGACATAGATAAAGAGATTGTAGAGCTGATCTACAGGTCGTGTATAAACCTGGACAACCAGGACTTTGCGCAGTGGTTGGATTTGTGCACGCCGGAGTTTCGCTACACCATCACAACTTATAGTCCGGAGATACGGAAGGAGATGGTCTGGCTCGACCATGACCGTGTGGGCATGGAGGGCCTGTTCAAGATGCTGCCGAAGCACAACAGCGATCACTCCCCCCTTACACGCCACGCCAGCGTGTACCTCGTGGAGTATGACGAAGCCAGGAAAGAGGCGTCGGTGGTCACCTCGCTCGTCGTCTACAAGACGCAGTTGGACGGAGGTGCCACGGAGCTCTTCGCCGTGGGGAAGTACTTCGACACGGTCAGCCTGGAGGGTGATGCTCCTCTTCTTGCCAACCGCAACGTCAGGCTAGACACCCGGGAGCTTGGAATCGGCTCGCACATGCCCTTCTAGGTCAGGAAAGGGGAACGCTCCACCATGATGGAGAAGAAGCGCGGTGTCGATAGGAGCAGTTCGCCTTAATCTCTATGAGTGGCTGATGGCTCTGAGATCGGGTACGGCGACGAATCGGCATCCATTCTCCGCTCACCGGCACCCCTTTCGTCGTTTCTCCAGATGCCCTCTCTTCGCATCTGATTTGATTCGAGTCTCTGGCGAGGCCGAGCGCGCGGTACTAAATCCGGCCACGTTGGAGTGATCGCGCTCGCCTCGGGCGCAACCGCGAGTACCCAAAGATCCTGGAAGGCCCGGAGGACGAGCTGGAGATCCTCACCAAGGAGCAGCCGGAACCAGCGACGGACCGAGCTTAGATGCCGCTCGGGCTGCTTCGATTGCCCGGGCCGAAGAGGTCACTCTCCGGCGTTCTGCATTGAGGTCCATGCCTGGACCGGTGGGACAACAATACGGTGATCGGGTCATCCTGTCGTTCGCCGGAGGCTTCGCTTATACTGGCTTTGTTAGGGCCTGATCTAGAGAAAGGCCCTTGGGGATACGAAGCTGTTTTGAGGAGGATCATGGGTGAGCCTTCTGTAGCGCCGGGATCTGTGTCCGTCCAGTTAGACCTAACCGGACGTAGCGCGCTGGTGACAGGAGCCGCGAGCGGCATCGGGCGAGCCTGCGCCGAGAGGTTGGCTCGGGCGGGCGCTACCGTCACCGTGCTCGACCTGAACGGCGACGCCGCGAAGGAGGTGGCCAGGGAGATCGGCGGCGAGGCGTTGCGGGCGGACCTCTCCGACTACGCGGTGCTTGACGGGCTGAAGGTCGAAGCGGATGTGGTCGTCAACAACGCCGGGCTGCAGCATGTGGCGCCTGTGGAGGAGTTCCCGCCGGAGCGTTTCTCGATGATCCTGCGGATTATGCTCGAGGCGCCCTTCAGGATCGTACGAAGCGCCTTGCCTGGAATGTACGAGAAGGGGTGGGGACGTGTGATCAATATCTCCTCCGTACACGGCCTGCGAGCCTCGCCGTACAAGTCGGCGTACGTTGCAGCCAAGCATGGCCTCGAGGGCTTCTCGAAGGTTGTGGCCCTGGAAGGCGGGCCGCGCGGGGTAACGTCGAACTGCGTCTGTCCGGCCTATGTGCGCACGCCGCTAGTCCAAAGCCAGATCTCCGACCAGGCTCGCACGCGTGGTATTCCGGAGGACGAAGTCATAGAGAAAGTGATGCTGACAGAGCCCGCCATAAAACGCCTCATCGAACCAGAGGAGGTCGCGGAGCTGGTGGCGTTCCTCTGCACACCGGAGGCATCATTCATAAACGGTGCCTCCCTAACTATGGACGGCGGATGGACGGCTCGTTGAACGGGCATGTTCAGGTAAACAGTGGTAGAAGAGGGAAGGGGAAAGCATGACCGAAGCAGCCGAGGGAACTCTCCTCTGGGAGCCCTCCGAAAAGCTCAAGGAAAACGCTACGATCTCCCGCTACATGAAGTGGCTGGAGAGCGAGAAAGGCCTCTCGTTTAACGACTACGGGGAGCTGTGGGAGTGGTCGGTGACGGAGCTCGAGGAGTTCTGGGCCAGCATCTGGGAGTATTTCGAGGTGAAGGCCTCGAAACCTTATGAAAAGGTACTCGGCAGTCGCGAGATGCCAGGGACAGAGTGGTTCGTGGGCGCCGAACTGAACTACGCCGAGCACGTCTTCCGCAACGCCCGGCCCGACGAGCCGGCGGTGCTACACCGGTCTGAGGTCCGGCCGTTGGGTAAGGTGACCTGGCGGGAGCTGGAGAGCAAGGTCGGCGCTCTGGCGGCGGGTCTGAAAGATTTGGGCGTGGGACGCGGGGACCGGGTCGTGGCCTACTTGCCGAACGTGCCGGAGGCGCTCATGGCTTTCCTGGCCTGCGCGTCGATAGGCGCCGTCTGGTCGAGCTGCTCGCCGGACTTCGGGGTGGGGAGCGTCGTCGACCGCTTCGCGCAGATAGAACCGAAGGTCCTCTTCGCGGTGGACGGTTACCGTTACGGAGGCAAAGATTACGATCGCATGGAGGTCGTGGCCAGGCTGCAGGAGGAGATCCCCTCGCTGGAGAAGACCGTCATTGTACCGTACCTTAAAGAGGAGCCGGAGACGAGCGACCTCAAAGACGTGGTCTTCTGGGACGAGCTGCTCGCGGAGTACGAGGGAGCGGAGCTCTCTTTCGAGCAGGTGCCGTTCGACCACCCGCTGTGGGTGTTGTACTCCTCCGGGACTACGGGGCTTCCCAAGGCTATCGTACAGGGACAAGGTGGCATACTTCTGGAACACCTGAAGAAGATCCACTTGCACATAGACCTCAAGCCAGAGGACCGTTTCTTCTGGTTTACCACTACGGGTTGGATGATGTGGAACGTGGTGGTAAGCGGCCTCCTAAGTGGGGCGTCGATCCTAACGTACGACGGCAATCCCGGACAACCGGACCTGAACGTCCTCTGGGAGTTCGCCGACGAAACGGGCATGACCTGCTTCGGGACGAGCGCGAGCTACCTCACCTCGTGTATGAAGGCTGGTATCGAGCCTGGACACGACTACGACATCTCCGCCCTCAAGAGCATTGGCTCGACCGGATCTCCATTGCCCCCCGAAGGTTTCGACTGGGCCTACGAGCACGTCAAGAATGACCTCTGGCTCTTCTCGACGAGCGGCGGCACAGACCTTTGCACGGCGTTCGTCGGCGGCTGCCCTTTGTTGCCGGTCCGGACCGGGGAGCTCCAGTGCCGTTCTCTGGGAGCCAAGGTCGAAGCTTACGATGAGGAAGGAAATCCCGTAATCGACGAGGTCGGGGAGCTCGTCATCACGGAGCCTATGCCCTCGATGCCGTTGTATTTGTGGAACGACCCCGATGGTAAGCGGTATCGGGAGAGCTACTTCGACGTGTACCCCGGAGTATGGCGGCATGGGGATTGGATCAAGATCACGCCTAGAGGCAGCGCCGTTATCTACGGGCGCTCTGACTCGACCATCAACCGCGGCGGCGTCCGGATGGGCACCAGCGAGATCTACCGCGCCGTCGAGAAGGTAGAGGAGGTCCAGGACAGCCTCGTCGTCGACGTCCAGAAGCCGAATGGAGATGCTTACATGCCGCTCTTCGTGGTCCTAAAAGAGGACAGCGAGCTCGACGACGAGCTCGTGAGGAAGATAAAGCAGAGCATCCGCGAGAACACCTCGCCCCGGCACGTGCCGAACGAGGTCCTCGCTGCCCCCGACATCCCCCGGACCCTGAACGGCAAGAAGGTCGAAGTTCCGGTCAAGAAGATACTTACCGGAACCCCACCCGAAGAAGCGGTGAGCAAAGGCTCCTTGAGCAACCCCGACTCTTTGAGCTTCTTCTTGGAGCACGCCAAAAGGCTAGAGGGCTGAGACCGGGAGAGATGGTCGAAGGTAGCGTACGATAGAAACATCTCCGTGTACCTGATTGCGGAGACCTACGAGGGCGAGACGATGGAGGACCTGCCAAAGTCGGAAGGAGGAACATAGTTGAACGAGAGACACTTCGAGTTCTGGCCGAGGCGGATGCCACGCACCCTGACGCTGCCACAGACCAGCGTCTATCATAACCTGAAGATCTCGACGGAGAAGTACCCTAAGAAGACAGCAATCGTCTACTACGGAACGGAGATCCCCTACAAGCGTCTACACGGCGAGGTGAACGCCTTCGCCGGATATCTACAAGAGGAACTTGGTGTGACGAAGGGCGATCGGGTAATCCTGTACATGCAGAATAGCCCACAGTTCGTCGTCGCCTACTATGCCATATTGCGGGCGGACGCCGTCGTCGTACCCGTGAACCCGATGCTCGTGACCGAGGAGCTGGAGCACTACGTCGAGGACTCCGGGGCGAAGGTCGCAATCGTGGGGCAGGAGCTCTACGAGAAGATCTTGCCGCTCCTCAGCGAGAACGGCCTCGCCCACATAATCGTCGCTACTTACTCGGACTACCTCGAGGTAGAGACAAACCTCACTGTACCGGACGTGGTCTCCGCGCAGCGAGAGGAGATGGAAGACGCAATCCTTTGGGCGGACGCACTCAGGGCCGGGCGTTCGCCAGGAGATCACACGAGCGGTGCCGAAGATCTGGCCTGCCTGCCTTACACGTCCGGGACCACAGGACGGCCCAAGGGGTGCATGCATACTCACCGGACGCTGCAGGCGACGCTTGTGAGTGCGGGTCTTTGGGTGAACATGACGCCGGACACTGTGGCTCTGACCACCCTTCCGCTCTTCCACGTGACGGGGATGCAGCACAGCATGAGCGCGCCGCTCTACTACGGCGCGAGCATGGTCCTCATGACCCGCTGGGACAAAGAGACGGCTGCAGAGATCACGCAACGCCATGGCTGCACCCACTGGGTAAACATCTCGACTATGGTAGTCGACTTCCTCTCGAACCCGAAGATAAGGGAGTACGACCTCTCCTCGCTGGTCTCCGTCGGTGGCGGTGGGGCGCCTCTTCCGAAGGCCATCGGGGAGAAGCTCGAGGGGCTTACCGGCATCCGTTACATGGAGGGCTACGGGCTCTCGGAGACCATCTCCCAGACCCACTTCAACCCGCCGGACAGGCCCAAGCTTCAGTGTCTCGGTATTCCTTCCTTCGATGTGGACTCGCGGATAGTCAACCCCGAGACGCTCGAAGAGGTTAGCGTGGGGGAGGAGGGCGAGATCGTCTCCTCCGGGCCGCAGGTGATGAAGGGCTACTGGAGACGGCCCGAGGCGGATGAGGAGTCCTTCTTCGAGCGGGACGGCAAGCGTTTCTTGAGGACCGGCGACATCGGGATGTGCGACGAAGAGGGCTACTTCTTCATGGTCGATCGGCTCAAGCGCATGATCAACGTCTCCGGCTACAAGGTCTGGCCCGCGGAGGTCGAGAGCATGCTCTACAAGCACCCTACCATTCAGGAAGCCTGTGTCATCGCTATC
This sequence comes from Rubrobacteraceae bacterium, assembly GCA_033854695.1. Lineage (GTDB taxonomy): Bacteria > Actinomycetota > Rubrobacteria > Rubrobacterales > Rubrobacteraceae > Rubrobacter_F. Next base: position 8,470 of record JAWWQA010000097.1, on the reverse strand, counting down.
CCCAACGAGCGGAGCGGCGAGGCAGCTAAGGCCGTGGTCGTCCTGCGTGAGGAGGAGAAAGGTAACATCAATCCCGACGAGATCGTCGAGTGGGCTAAGGGCCAAATGGCCGCCTACAAGTACCCGCGCTCGGTCGAGCTCATAGACGCCCTACCCAAGAGCGGGTCCGGCAAAATCCTCTGGCGCGTCCTCCAGGAGAGGGAGCAACAGAAGCTGTCAGCCGTCAGCGATCAGCCATCAGCTAAGAGCTAATAGTCGCCATACCGGGAGAGGACACAACCAAACTCGATGAACCAACCTACCCTAAAGGCCGCAACGCGAACGTATGGCGGTAGGCCACCTGCAGAAAAAGCTGACAGCTGACAGCTGAATGCTGACAGCTTTCGACCGAAGGGAGGAAACAATGACACCAACTAGCATGACGGCGGCTCGCTTCCACGAGGTGAACGAGCCACTGCAGATGGAAGAGGTGCCCGTACCAGAGATCCGGGAAGACGAGGTGCTCGTAGAGGTAAAGGCCGCCGGGCTCTGTGGCTCGGACATACACATCGTCTTCGAGGGCGTCACGCCTACCGGGTTCAAGCCGATAATCCTGGGCCACGAGCCCTGCGGTGTCGTTGCGGCGGTGGGTGCAAGGGTCGAAGACTGGGAAGAGGGAGACCGGGTATCGGTGTCTCCGTTGCTCTTCTGCGCTTCGTGCCGTAACTGCATGACCGGTTATACCAACGTCTGCTTGAAGCGGAAGCTGGTAGGCATCCACGAGAACGGGGCTCTGGCCGAGTACCTGGCGGTTCCGGCGAGGAACCTGGTGCGGCTCCCCGAGAGTGTGCCGTTCACGGTAGGTGCGATCATCACCGACGCGGTCGCCACCCCCTTCTATGCGATCTCCGAGCGGGTCGCGCTGCGGGCCGGGGAGACAGTGGCCATCTTCGGGGCGGGTGGCCTCGGGCTGCATGCCGTCCAGATAGCGCGGCTTCTGGGTGCGGGAAAGATCATCGTTGTGGACCCCCGGGACGGGCAGCTCGAACGGGCCACGGAGATGGGAGCGGACCTGACGGTTAACCCGCAGGAGACGTCGCCGGTGGAAGCCATCTCAGAGGCCACCGGGGGTTTGGGGGTGGACGTGGCAGCGGAGTTCGTCGGGCTAAAGCAGACGATTTCGCAGTGTGTGGAGTCGGTTGTGATGGGGGGTAGGGTAGTGGTCGTGGGTCTGGGGCCGGATCCGATCGAGACCGTCCCCCCGACGGAGTTCGTGCGCAAGCAGGTCTCGCTCCTCGGCTCCTACGCCTTCACGAAGCGGAACATCGAGCAGCTGGTGGACCTCACCGCAGCCGGAAAGCTGAACCTCGAAGAGTCGATCACCCACACCTTCCCCCTCGAAGAGGTGAACACGGCGCTCAAGTATCTGCACGAAAAGATAGAGAACCCAATCCGCATCGCGGTGACGCTGTAACACACCAGCGCCTGCGCGAGCCGTTGTAGCTCTTAGCGATTGGCAGTTAGCGGTTCAGCGCGTCGGCCTCCACAATGCCCTCCAGGGAGAAGGTGGTCATCGCGACCTGGGCATGGTAGATGCCGGGGGTACGACACCGCGCAGCTCGATTACGCGCCATAGAGCCTGCGCTACTGGCGAATCCTGCGCTTTGTGGCGGCCCTGGCTCGACACCACGACTTGCAGATTCGTCACGGTATGCGTCGCGACCTCTGAGAGCGTCATTACCAGGGCTTCGGGTCGCTCATAAGTTGGAATAAGCATGCTTACCACCGCCAATTTATCTCCAGACAAGCTTTCATTAACGGGATCAGGTTCCCCGCGGGCACGACATGGTACCAGAACCTTGGGAGAGGCTGGCGAAGGTTGTGGGGACGTTGGCGATTTGGGTATATATCCACGCGTAGATGTGGCAGGCGTTCCAGGAGGATGGGATGGATAAGCTTCCGGGCAAGAGGTTAATAAGGAAGGCGGAAGAGGCCGGCAACGAGGTAGCGGTCCCTATGACGCGTCGAAACCTCGGGCTCGTAGAGCTTTTGAAGAGAACTTTCGAAGAGGCAGGTGAGGACCATCTCTCCGCGTTCGCGGGCAACCTCACCTACAAGGGACTCTTTGCACTCTTCCCGCTTTTGGTGTTTCTGCTCTCCTTGCTCGGCCTTTTCGGGGCCCCGCAGCTTTTCGACTCTCTCCTCGAACAGGCGTCGAGCGTACTGCCGCAGGACGCTGTTAATTTGATCGAGGAACAGCTCGTCGGTATCACCGAGACCAATGCCCAGGGCGCGTTGACCGTCAGTGCCATAGTTGCGATCCTGCTCGCGCTGTGGGGGGTTTCGGGAGCGTTTCGCTCGGTCATGGAGGCGATGAACGTTATGTATGGGGTCGAGGAAGCCCGCCCGTTCTGGAAGCAGTACCTGATCTCCATCCTCCTCTCTCTGGGCGTCGCTGCCCTCCTTCTCTTCTCATTGGGGCTAGTCGTCTTCGGCCCCCGGATAGGGGGAGCCGTCGCTGGTGCCGTGGGTCTGGGCTCTGTCTTCCAAGTCGTGTGGAACATTGTGCAGTGGCCGGTCCTCGTAGGGTGCGTCCTCTTCGCGTTTGCCCTCGTCTACTATTACGCTCCGGACGTCGAGCAGCGCTTCAAGTGGATCAGCCCCGGCTCAATAATCGCGGTTGTCGTGTGGCTACTCTTCTCGCTGGCCTTCTCGCTCTATGTCAACAAGTTCAGCTCTTTCAACGCTACGTATGGGTCGCTCGCGGGTATCATCGTTCTCATGCTCTACATCTACTACTCGTCGTTTATCATGCTGATCGGGGCCGAGATGAACCAGGTGATAGAAGAGCACATTCCCGGAGGCAAGGACGAAGGCGAGAAAACGATCGACACGGATTCATAGCCGGTCCCTCCTTACACTAGAATTTTCTGGGCTTCACTCTGAATTCATTCGGAATTCATCGCCGTCTGCTTTTATGAGCATTGAGGATTGTGGCAGCTGCGCTGTTGAGAAGCAGTGGAGTTAAGGAGCTCCGTTCTTAGAAAGGAGGGATACAGAGGGAGGATCACGTCCGTTCTGAAAGGAGAGTTAGAGTTTAAAGGCTTGGCTCTCTATGTCCTGGGGATCTTTCTCCGGGAAAAACCTGGATTAGCGATGTTGACACCTCGAAGGCATAACCTTGAGGTGCAGGTAAGAAAAAGATGAGCAAGGAGGGTTCTCTTGGTCGAGAACAACAGCGGTAGGCGCGTTGCGATCGCCTGCCAGGGTGGCGGAAGCCACACGGCTTTTACGGCGGGAGTGTTGAAGAAGCTCCTGAAAGACAAGGAAGAGCACAACTACGAGGTTGTGGCTTTGAGCGGTACCTCTGGTGGCGCCATCTGTGCCCTGCTGGCCTGGTACGGATTGTTGATGAACGACACCAACAAGGCTATCGAGCTGCTAGATTCTTTTTGGAGGGACAATTCCGCCAACTCGGTTCAGGATAGGCTTCTGAATGACTGGCTCCTTTGGACGAATCGGTTCTTCGAGAACACCGGGGGTGCGCCTACCATCAGTCCATATTACCTCCCTTCTAAGGGGCAGGATCTGTTGAGGAGCATGCTGGAGAAGCACGTCGATTTCCGAAGGCTCCAAGAGCTCGTAGGACCATCGAGCTCGCTGTTGCTCATTGGTGCCGCTAACGTGCTTAGTGGCGAATTCAAGGCTTTCAGCAGCCGCAGAGACAGGATCAGCGTCGATATGATTCTTGCTTCGGCCGCGATCCCGACTTTGTTCAAAGCCGTGCATGCCGACGGAGGTGTCTACTGGGACGGCTTGTTCTCACAGAACCCGCCCGTACGCGAGCTTCCCGACGCACAACCAAACGAGATATGGGTAATACAAATAAACCCGGAAACGTGTAAATCAGAGCCAAAGTCGGTACCACAGATAACGGATAGGCGCAACGAACTTTCCGGTAACCTTTCGCTGTACCAGGAAATATACTTCATAAAGACGGTCAACAAGTGGGTTGAGGAGGGGTCCCTTTCGGGCACTAAGCATGAAGTTATCGACATAAAGTGGATCCAGATGCTCCGTGAGCTGGATACCGCATCGAAACTTAATCGAGACCCATCGTTTATACGAGGGATGATGGCTTACGGTGAAGAACAGGCCGAGAAATTCTTAAAAGAACAACCCGCGTTAGTCAGCGGAAGGACTGTCTGAAGCGGTCTCGTATCGGATACCGACCGGAGATCCGGTCGCCCGATCGCCGGCCACGGAGGAGAAATGAAGACCCCGCCGGTACCAGCCAACCGGCGGGGCTCATAATGGTTCTAATAGAGAGCCGTTGTGCAACGCGGACATCATCCCGTTAGGGCAAGGCACTGACCAAGATCACCGGTGTTGTAGCCCAACCCGAACGAAGTGATCCGCTCCGCGCCGCCACCATGCGAAGGGGTGCCCAAATCCACGAGTGCGCTCAGAATCGCCTCGATACCACCGGCTCCGAGCTGCTCGTTGGCTTGCCGGGCCCACAGACCGGCGAAGCAGTCGGCTTGCAACTCTTGTTGGATCAGGGTCCAGTTGTCCAGGCTTCGAAGGTTGAACTTGTCCATTTGCTCCTGGACGTGATGGCCGATTTCGTGAGCTACCCCGAAGGCTACGGCAGAGTAACCGTATTGATCCAAGGCGCGCCCGCCCGGGACTGTCCAGTTGACCGGGTAGTAAAGCGTCGCGTCATACCGGCAGTAGAGGGGCCCTTCAGAGGGGTAGACCGGGCCACACAAGCTGTCGACGGGCGCGTCGTAGAGAAACGCCAGGTTGGCGGGCGAGTAGGGGTATCCGAGCGAACCTAACTCGTTCGCCCAGTAGGCGTTTGTGTCGTCTACCACGGCTTTCACGAAATCTGCCTCGGTGGTACCCTCGACGGCGAATGCCTCGCTGCGGTCGTATGCCAGGAACATCAGCATTAGAGCCGTCGTCAACGATGCGATCAGAATCAGCGCCCTCCGTAGCCGAGGGCGTACCCAGCTAACCATATGTTCTCCCCCCTGCTCGAGATCCTTCGAACTATTCGAAAGGCAGCCTATCGAACTTATGGATCATTATAAATAACAATACATCATCGTTAAGGAAAATGAAAGGTGACAGCACAACTTCTACACACAGCCGGCTATTCTTCCGCACCGTCGCGAGCTTTCCGTAGAGGAAAGTTGAGAGGAAGCTTTTGTACTCGACGGCGGTAATATCTTAAGTAGCGCGTTCTCCTGCGCGTTATAGGGAGATCACCATATAAGCCGGAACGTCGTTTTTCTGTAGAATGAGCTATCTTTGGAGAAGAGATGGGAGTTTACGTTTCTTGAAGAGGCTACGGGTCTTGATGACGTGGCAGGAGATCGAGGCGGAGAAGCTCCCCGACGCGACCGTGGTCGTGATCGACGTCTTTCTGGCGACGACGACCCTTCTGACGATCCTCGAGAATGGCGCCCGCAACGTCTACCCTGTCGCGAGCCTGGAGGAAGCCGAGGAGATGTGCAGAGGACTCGACCAGGCTCGCCTACTGCGCGGCGGCGAGCAGGGTGCGGAGAATATCGAAGGCTACGACCTAGGCCCGTATCCGGAAGAGTATACGCCGGAGGTGGTGGACGGCAAAGACGTGGTCTTCGTTACTACCAACGGCACCCGCGCTATAGGATACGCTGCGGACGCAAAAGAGCTTATCCTCGGCTGCTTGCGCAACGCCCCGGCGGTTGCCCGCTATCTGAAGGAGTCGGGGACGGAGTCGATCTACGTGGTCTGTGCGGGATCCGCGGGCCGTTTTACCCTAGAGGATTTCGCCGGCGCCTCGACCATCCTCTCGCTACTGAACCGGGAAGGCTACCTCGAAGACTGGCGCCTGAACGATGCCGCCTGGATGGCACTCGACTTCGCCGAACGCTATGAGGGCCGGGAGTTGGAGGCCTTGAAGGAGGGCCGGGCGGGACGGTGGTTCCTCGAGAACGGTGAGGTTGGGGCGTTCGAGTTCGTCGCGGACGTGGGCGCAAGCGAGACCGTCGCCAGAGTGTTGGACGGAAGGCTTCTGCGCACGGAAGGGCGCGAGCACAAAAAAGCTGACAGCTGAAAGCTGAAAGCTGATAGCTGCCGACCGAAGGGAGGCATAATGGCCGAGACACTACAGGTCCGTGAAGGCGAAGACTTCGACCTGGCCGCTGCCGAGCGGTACATGAGGGAGCACATAGAAGGTCTGCCCGAGGGCGAGCTGGAGGTCTGGCAGTTCCCCTCCGGCGCCTCGAACCTGACGTACCTGGTGAAGATCGGGGACTGGGAAGGGGTGCTGAGGCGCCCGCCTTTAGGACCGGTGCCGCCCAAAGCGCACGACATGGGCCGGGAGTCAAAGCTTCTGATGAAGCTACACGAGGTTTATCCACTCGCGCCCAAGCCCTACTTCTTCACCGACGATGAGTCGATCATCGGCGCACAGTTCTACGTGATGGAGCGGCGGGAGGGCGTGATAATAGACGACTCCTTCCCGGAGGGGGTCGAGCCTACCGAGGAGCTTTGCCGCGGAATGTCCAGGATGGTCGCGGACACTCTGGTGGAGCTGCACGCCGTGGACTGGCAAGAGGCGGGATTGGACGAGCTCGGAAAGCCGGAGGGCTTCCTCGAACGGCAGGTGGAGGGTTGGATCGGGCGCTACGACAAAGCAAAGACCGAGGAGATAGAAGAGGTTGGTCCGCTGACCGATTGGATCTCTTCAGACGTCCCCGAGAGCCCGCCGGCCACCATCGTTCATAACGACTACAAGCTGAACAACCTGGTCCTGAACCCCGACGACCTCACGGAGGTCCGCGCCGTCCTCGACTGGGAGATGACTACTATCGGCGACCCCTTGTTCGATCTGGCCGTCTCCTTATCGTACTGGGTCGAGGCCGGCGACTCGCAGGAGCTAAAAGAAGTGCTGCCAACGGTTACGGACACCCCCGGCTTCTGGACTCGTAAGGAGTTTGTAGACTACTATGCCGAGAAGAGCGGCCGCGACCTCTCGGACATGCACTGGTACATGGTCTTCGGCTACTTCAAGCTCGCCGTGATCCTGCAACAGATCTACGCTCGCTGGTACAAGGGCCAGACTAAGGACGACCGCTTCGCTAACTTCAACGAGCGGGTCCGAAACCTGATCGTGCACGCCCACGACCTCTCTCGCAAAGGCGAACTCTGATGGATCTGAACAGCGTCTAGCGAACTCATGAGCCCAAGTTTGGAGCCTGAATGGCCAGGGCTTTGAGAACTATCGACGACTGAGAAGGACTTCTTACTCTTCTTCGGCGCGACGGTAGCCTTCGGGGCTACAATTACCGGCGAATGTCGAAGAAGGAGCGCACCAACGACCAGTGGCTGGCAGAGTTGCGGGGTCCGCGGCAGGACGAGGCGCTTGCGGACCTGCGGGCCGTACTTGTGCGCGGGCTCGAAGCGGCGCTCGGCTCCCGCCGGGACGTCTCCCGAGCGGCCGTCGAGGACTTCGCCCAGGAGGCGATGGTGAAGATCCTGGCGAACCTCAACTCCTTCCGGGGCGAGAGCCGCTTCACTACCTGGGCGCAGAAGATCGCCGTGCGGGTGGCCTTCACCGAGCTGAGGCGCCTGCGGTGGCGCGACGTGTCGCTGGACGAGGTGCTGGAGCAGCACGAGGAGACCGGCAGCCGGGTGGGTGCCTTCGCCGAAGAGGAGCCTACTCCGGAAGAGGTCTCGACGCGCAGGAATATGCTCGCCTTGGTGCAAAGGTTTATAGACGAAGAGTTAACGGAGAGACAACACGTGGCCATGACGGTGGTAATCTTCGAGGGTATGCCCCTGGAGGAGGCGGCCCGACGCATGGGTACCAATAGAGGCGCCCTGTACAAGTTGATGCACGACGCCCGCAAGAGGCTCAAGAGGCGCATGGCGAACGAAGGACTCTCCCCGCAAGACGTGCTGGAGGCGTTCGCGGAGAGGTAAGATACGGCGGGCATAGGGTATCTAGATGGTATCGGCCGAAGAGGAGCAAACTTTGAATGCGGATCGGGACGATCTCGAAAAAGTCGTAAAGATGGTATCCCGCACGCGCGAGGAAGAGATTGGCTGCGACGAGTGCTTCGAGCAGCTAGACCGCTTCGTGGAGATGCAGCTCTCCGGCCTGAACCCGGCGGAGGCGATGCCGCTGGTGAAGGACCATCTAGACAAGTGCGGAGACTGCCGCGAGGAGTTCGAGGCGTTGATCGAGGCCCTGCAAACAGAGATAGACTCCCCCGGGCCGGTGAGCCACCTCTGGTCCCGGCTGCGAAGGTCTTTCGGACCGAATTGAGTTTCGGTCCACCTGAGGAGGAACAGAGCATGGAAGAGCGCGACCTTTAGCGATCCTTTCAAAACCGTCCTGTCAGGTAGTTGAGACAGATCAGAGAACAACCCAAGTACAGGAACGCCTCGTGGATGTCGTCCCGCCACTCATAACGAATGGTGAGCCTGCGGTACT
>JAWWQA010000096.1:0-10247 GCA_033854695.1 Rubrobacteraceae bacterium | reverse complement strand
CCAGGTCGTCCGTCTCCGGGAACTCCTCTTTGCCGACCATCATGGCCTTGAAAGACTCTATCTCTGCCCTTACCTCCTCACGATCCTTGCCCGAGAGCCGCTCGGTCATCATCGAAGCCGAAGCCTGCGAGATGGAGCAGCCCCGCCCTTCGAACCTCACCTCCGCCACCTTGTCGTCCTCGAATTTGGCGTAGATCGTGATCTCATCTCCGCACAGGGGGTTGAGGAGGTGCTCTTCGAAGTCGGCGTTCTCCAGCGCCCCCTTGTTGCGGGGTCGCTGATAGTGGTCCATGATCGTCTGGGTGTAAAGCTCGCGCAGCAGGTTCATCTGGCGACCACCTCGAAGAACTCCCGGGCTCGCGCCAGCGCCTCGACCAACGCATCCACCTCCTCCTCTATGTTGTACAGGTAGAAGCTCGCCCGGGCTGTCGCCACCACCCCGAGGCGGCGCATGAGAGGCTGGGCGCAGTGATGCCCGCTCCTTATGGCTATCCCCTCCTCGTTCAGTATCTGAGAGAGGTCGTGCGGATGCACCTCCGGCAACGAGAAGGAGACCAGCCCCGTCCGGCTCTCCTTCGGGCCGTAGATTGTCACGCCTTCCACTCCGGAGATCTCTTTGTAAGCATACTCCCCAAGCTGCTTCTCGTGCTCCCGAACGTTCTCCATGCCCAAAGAGTCCAGGTAATCAACCGCTGCTCCGAGGCCGATGGCGCCTGCTATGTTCATCGTCCCGGCCTCGAATTTGTAGGGCAACTCGTTCCAGGTGGAATGGTCCAGGTGGACCTCCCGGATCATCTCCCCTCCGCCTAAGAACGGGTCCATCTCCTCCAACACCTCCGGCCGGCCCCACAGCGCTCCGATGCCCGTCGGACCTACCATCTTGTGCCCGCTGCACGCGAAGAAATCACAGTCCAGGTCCTCGATGCTAACCGGCATGTGCGGTCCGCTCTGCGCCCCGTCCACCAGCATCAAGGCGCCTACCGCGTGCGCCATCTCCGCCAGCTCGTCTACAGGGTTTATGGTGCCGAGCACGTTCGACGCGTGTACGCAGCCGACGAGCTTCGTCCGCGGCCCGATAAGGCGCCCGGCCTCTTCCATGTCGAGCGTCCCGTCCTCCAGCACCGGGACGAAGCGCAGCCTCGCGCCGGTTGCCATGGCGGCAAGCTGCCAGGGTACGAGGTTGGAGTGATGCTCGGCCTCGGTCAGGACCACCTCGTCCCCCTCGCGCAGGTTCTTGCGTCCCCACGCGTAAGCGACCAGATTTATGGACTCGGTAGTGCCCCTGGTGAAGACAAGACCCCTAGTGTCAGGCACACCCAGGAAACGGGCTACCTTCTCCCGCGATTCCTCGTAGGCCGCGGTGGCCTCCTCCGCCAGCCGGTGGACGGCGCGGTGGATGTTGGCGTTGTGCTCCTCGTAGTACTCGTTCAGGGCTGCGAGGACCTGTCGCGGCTTCTGGGAAGTTGCAGCATTGTCCAGATAGACGAGCTTCTTCTCGCCTATACGGCGTTGCAGGATGGGAAAGTCGTTCCGGACCTTCTCTACGTCGTACACCGTGCTCCTACCTCCTGCGGCGGCCCCGGCCGCCTCCTATCTTGACGCGCTTGGGGTTGAGGGCGACGTAGACGTGTCCGTCCTCAACCTTTACCTCATGGGTTGGGACGGGCTTCACGGCGGGGAGGCTCAGGGCCTTGCCCGTCTTCACGTCGAATTTGGCGCCATGGAGGGGACATTTGATCTGGCCTCCCTCTAGCCCCCCCTCGCTGAGATGCGTGAACTGGTGGGTGCAGATGTCCTCGAAGGCGTAGAGTTCGCCTTCCACGTTGCACAGAGCCACGGGGCGTCCCTCGACCTGGTACTGCTTCACCTCGCCGGGGGCGATCTCGTCGGCCTTCGTCACCTTGTGGAACTCAGCCATCCTTTAGGCTACCCGCTCCTCGAAGCCCAGGCCGATCTTACCCTCTATCGCCCGATCCAGCTTCTCCTTGAGGCCCAGCAAAGGAATGCGGCTGGTAACCTCGCCGAAGAAGCCGAACACGACGAGCTTCTCGGCCTCCTTGCGCGGTATCCCGCGGCTCATGAGGTAGAAGAGCTCGACCTCGTCTACCTGTCCGGTGGTCGAGCCGTGGGAGCATTTGACGTCGTCGGCCATGATCTCCAGGTTCGGTAACGATATGGCGAACGCCTCGTCGGTGCCGAGGATGAGGTTGCGGTTGGTCTGGTAGGCGTCGGTCTTCTGCGCCCCGCGCTCGACCCGGATGAGGCCCGAGAAGACCGCGAGCGACTCGTCGCGCAGAGCGCCCTTGTAGAGGAGGTCTGAGTGGGCGTTGGGCGAGATGTGATCCTGTAGAGTGTGATGGTCGAGGACCTGGTTGGAGTCGGCGAAGTACAGGCCGAGCATCTCCGAGTCGCCACCGGATGCGGTAAGTCCGGCCTCGACGTTCGTACGACTAAGCTGGGAGCCCAAGGAGACGACGAGGCTGTTGATCGTGGCGTCCTTCCCGGTGGAACTGCGGATGGTGTTGAAGTGCATGACGTTCCGCCCCCAGTTCTGCAGCGAGACGTAACGAAGTTGTGCGCCTTCCCCGACGAAAAGCTCTACCGCGCCGTTGCTGAACGCCGGCTCCTCATCGTCGACGGAAGCGTACTCGTCTATGTACGTCACGCTCGCGCCCTCCTCGACCAAGACGAGGGTGCGCGGCATTATGGAGCCAACCACGTCGAGCCAGCGGTAACTCTGAATGGGGACCTCCACATCCACCCCGCGCGGCACGAATAGGAAAGACCCGCCGGAGAAGGCTGCGGCACTCAGGGCCGCGAACTTATCGTAATCTTCGGGCACGAGCTTGAAGAGATGCTCTTTCACGATCTCCTCGTGCTCCTCGAGCGCGGTGTGCAGGTCGGTGAAGATAACGCCCCTGCGCGCAAGCTCTTCGTCTACCCGGGAGTAAGCGGTCTCGGAGTTGTGCTGGACGAGGAGTGCGGAGTTCTCCTCGCCCTCGTTTATGAGCTTCTGGACGGCCTCCGGGAGATCCCCCTCGCTCGTTACGTCCGGGCTCGGGGCGTAGGGAAGAAAGTCCTCTATCCTCACGTCCGAGATGTCCGTGTAGCGCCACGCCTCGTCCCTCAAAGTCGGCATCGGTGTCTTCTCGAACGTACGCCACGCCTCCAGACGCTTCCCGGTGAGCCAGGCGGGCTCGTTCTTGAGGTTCGAGAGCGCCTCGACGACCTCGGCGCTTATGCCCTTACTCCTTAAAACCGCCGGCACGTCCTTCTGCTGCATATAAATTAGCCTTTCTCATATCTCAAAAAAGGGGCGGACCCTGAGAGAGCCCGCCCCACCAAACTGCTCTACGCTCTACAAGTCTTAGGCTCTCAGCCGACCGAGCCTTCCATCTCGAGCTGGATCAGACGGTTCAGCTCGATGGCGTACTCGAGCGGAAGCTCCTTGGCGATCGGCTCGATAAAGCCGTTGACGACCATCGCCATGGCCTCCTCCTCAGAAAGCCCACGGCTCATCAGGTAGAAGAGCTGATCCTCCCCGACCTTGGAGACCGTCGCCTCGTGTTCGGTGTTGACCTTCTTCTCCTCGATCTCGATGTATGGGTAAGTGTCAGTCCGCGCGTTCTCGTCCAGGAGAAGCGCGTCGCACTCGACCCGGCTCTTGGAGCCCTCGGCTCCCTCATGCACCTTCAGGAGCCCACGATACGTCGAGCGCCCGGTCCCCCTGGAGATGGACTTGGAGGTGATGAGCGAAGAGGTGTTCGGTGCCGCATGGACGACCTTGCCGCCAGCGTCCTGGTGCTGCCCGTCGCCGGCGTAGGCGACCGAGAGGATCTCTCCGCGTGCGCCTTCGCCCATCAGGTAGACCGCCGGGTACTTCATAGTGAGCTTGGAGCCCAGGTTGCCATCCACCCACTCGACGGTGGCGTCCTCGTAAGCGACGGCACGCTTGGTCACCAGGTTGTAGGTGTTGTGCGACCAGTTCTGTATGGTCGAGTACCGGATGCGGGCGTTGGGCTTGGCGATGAGCTCGACGACCGCCGAGTGCAGCGAGTTCGTGGTGTACGTCGGGGCCGTGCAGCCCTCGATGTAGTGCACGTACGATCCCTCATCGGCGATGATGAGCGTCCGCTCGAACTGGCCCATGTTCTCGGCGTTGATCCGGAAGTACGCCTGCAGCGGGATGTCGATGTGGACCCCCGGCGGGACGTACACGAACGAGCCGCCGGACCAGACCGCGCTGTTCAAAGCCGCGAACTTGTTGTCGTCCGGCGGGATGATGGTGCCGAAGTACTCGCGCACGAGGTCCTCGTGCTCCCTCAAGCCGCTGTCCATATCCGTGAAAATGACGCCGGACTTCTCCCACTCCTCCTTGAGGGAGTGGTAGACGACCTCGGATTCGTACTGGGCACCGACGCCCGCGAGCGTCTCACGCTCGGCCTGCGGGATACCCAGCCTCTCGAACGTGTTCTTGATGTCCTCCGGCACGTCGTCCCAGGAGCGGCCCTGATTCTCCATCGGGCGGATGTAATAGTAGATCTCGTCGAAGTTCAGCTCGTTCAGGTTGCCGCCCCACTGTGGGGTCGGCTTCTCCCAGAACGACTTCAGGGCGTTAAGACGAAACTCGAGCATCCACTCGGGCTCGTTCTTGTGCTTGGAGATCATGGCGACGATCTCCGGGTCTATCCCCTTCCTCGGGGTCTTGAAGAAGTACTCTTCCGGATCATGAAATCCGAACTTGTACTCGTCGAGCCCGAGCTCCTGAATGGTCCTGTCCTCAGGCATTCTCTCTCCTCCTTAGCGTCTTTAGGCGGCGGAGCCGAACTCCTGCCGCACCCAGTCGTAGCCCTTGTCCTCGAGCGCCAGGGCGAGCTCCTTGCCGCCCGAGGTCACGAGCCGCCCATCGAGCATGACGTGGACGTGATCCGGCTCAATGTACCGCAGTATCCGCTGATAGTGCGTGATTATTACCGCAGAGAACTCCGGCCCACGCAGCTCGTTGACGCCCCTGGCGACAACCTGCAAGGCATCGATGTCGAGCCCGGAATCGGTCTCGTCCATGATGGCCAGCTTGGGTTCGAGCATGAGCATCTGCAGGATCTCGTTCCGCTTCTTCTCGCCGCCAGAGAACCCCTCGTTGAGGTACCGCTCGGCGAACTTGGGGTCCATCTGCATGATGCGCATCTTCTCCTGCAGGAGCTTGTACATATCCATGACAGAGAGCTCCTTCTCCCTCACAGAGTTGACGGCGGTCCGCAGGAAGTTGGCTACCGAAACACCCGGCACCTCGCTCGGGTACTGGAACGCGAGGAACATGCCCATCTTGGCCCGCTCGTCGGGCTCGAGCTCGAACACATCCGCGCCCTCGAAGGTGACTGTCCCATCTGTCACCTCGTAACGTGGATGGCCCATTAGCACGTTTGCGAGCGTGCTCTTCCCCGAGCCGTTCGGACCCATGATCGCATGTATCTCGCCCTTGCCTACCTCGAGGCTGAGACCCTTGACGATCTCATTGCCGTCGATCTCAGCGTGTAAGTTCTCTATCTTTAGCATCAAACCCCTACCGTGGCTTTGCAAAACTTTGCTACTCTAAGTTAGCCTAATGATAGCACATACCCCCCGACGAGACCGGAGAAACAGAAACAGGAACTCTTCTTAAAGTGGCCTAAAATCGCCGTGTTTATGCGGATTCCGTTGTAAAATCTTTCTAAAGACTCTCTAACTGCAAACCAGTCTCAGAGAGCATCAAGCAGAGCGCGCTTGTAACATCACCAGACCTCCTGAGAGCAGCTTATTGAGAACGGTTCCCAATAAGCTTTTATGATACGAGGTGTACGGTGGCGTCTCCAGCGCGGAGCGGAGCGTCAGAGTTGGCCTTGCGGGAGATGTAGCCGAGGGCGAAGGTTCGGCAGTTTACGGGCAGGGGTGCGGTGCTGGTGATCCTGCCGACCTGCTTTTCGTTCTGGACGATAGGCGTATTGGGAGTGGGGGGCGGACCCTTGACGACGAGGAGGCGGTGAAGGGTGTGGTTCGGGTGGCCCCGGTAGTGCATCCTCGCTACGGTCTCCTGGCCAGGGTAGCAGCCCTTTTTGAAGCTTACGGCCCGCTCCAGGATGCCGGCTTCGGCGGGGAAGTTCTCAGGGGTAATGTCCGAGCCGAAGCGCGGGATGCCTGCTTCCACACGAGCGCTCTCGTAGGCGTCGAGGCCGGAGGGGACGGCTCCGGCTCGGATGAGATGCTCCCAAGCTGCTCGCAGATCATCGGCTGTACCCAGGAGGTCGAAGCCGGGCACGGGCACTGCGACGCCGGCAGCGAGCAGGCTCGGGCCGCCGACCTCTATCTCTGACGATTCATGCTCGGCGAGACGGAGGCCGTTCAAAAGCTCACCGGCATGGGGTCCGTAGAGGCCGAGGATCCCCCAAGCGCCGTCGGCCGAGAGATCCTCGAGCTTGACGCGAGAGAAGGGAGCGTAGCGGCCCAGGATCTCTCGGGCTGCCCCGGTCCCTTCGGGCTCGGTATCTATAAGGACATCACCGTTCGTCTTGAGAACGCGTAGATCCGTCTGGATGCGTCCTTTCGGATTAAGCAACATGGCGTAGGCGCCGAGGTTCATCTCCTTTGGCACCTCGTTCGTGAGAACGGCATCGAGCATCCCCACGGGGTCTTTGCCGGCGAGCCGGAGCACTGTTCTATAGGAGCGGTCCACAATAGCCGCTCCTTCTTTCAGTGCGGCGTACTCGACGGCGGGGTCTCGATATTGGGCGGGTATTGGACCGCCGGATGAGCGGGTATACATCGTCCCGCTGACGCTGTGGAGGTCTTCGGGCGAGCGGTCGTCTTTGAGGTTTTCCATACGGGTATTTTAAGCCATAAATTCATTGGACGAGGAGGTTCGAAGAATGACAAAGGTCGTGGTGTTAGACGTGGATGGGACGTTGATGGACACGAACTATCTGCACACCGAGGCGTGGGCGCGAGCGTTCGAGCAGGTGGGACACCGGACGGAGCGGGCTAAGATCCACAAACAGATCGGCAAAGGCTCTGAGCAGCTCGTAGACGAGTTCGTCGAGGATGAAGAGGCGGCCGAGAAGGCCGACCGGCTGCACGGTGAGATCTACGGCGAGATGCAAGAGTATGGCGTACCGCTCCCCGGCGCGAAAGAGCTCATAGCCTCGCTGGCCGAACGGGGCTACGACGTCTGGTTCGTCACCAGCGCCAAGCCCGAGGAGCTGGAGCACCACATGGAGCTCCTGGAGGCTGAAGGCAAGCTCTCCGGCATCGTCAACTCCAGCGATGTCGAGAACTCCAAGCCCGCACCCGACATCTTTAACGAAGCTCTGCGGAGGGCCGGTTCTTCCCCCGACGAGACCGTCTCCGTCGGCGACTCCATCTGGGACATCGAGGCCGCGAACCAGACCGGCGTACGCACTGTTGCCGTCCTCTCGGGCGGGGCGTACGACGAGGAGGCTCTCAGGGTAGCCGGGGCTGTCGCCGTGTACGAAAACTGCGCCGCGCTCCTCGACACTAACTTCCCGGAGGAAGACTAGCTGCCTCCGGCAGGGGGTGACTTGGCGTCGCTCTTTCATGTATACTGCGGATGCAGTCGAAGGTGGGTTACGGTCTATGAAGCGCCGCCTGTTGGACTAGGGCGGCGCTTTGTTGATACAGCCCAAAGAGAAGAAAGGCGGGCTCCAGTACATGCCCCAAGGAACGGTGAAGTGGTTCAATGACGAGAAGGGCTACGGCTTCATCTCCCCGGATGAGGGTGGCGAAGATCTCTTCGTGCACTACAGCGGGATAGCAGGCAGCGGGTTCAGGTCCCTCGAAGAGGGCACCAAGGTCTCCTACGAGGCGACCCGCGGTAAGAAGGGCATGCAGGCGGAGAACGTCAACCCCGTCTAACGAACGGGCAGCCCAAGTAGCACGAGGGCCGGGGGTGTATCTCCCGGCCCTCCCTTTTGCCTCTGTCTGAGGTTCGCCTACCCCTTGCCTGATTACTCTGGCAGAGCAGCGCGGGCGTCCGCATAGACCTGGGGCAGGGGTAGTCCGGTCTTCTGGACGAGCCGTGCGGCGTCGGCGTACTCCGGGGCCGCGACGAAGTCCTCCCCGTCGAGGCTACCGACCTTCACCTTGCAGGTACCGTATGGCAGCTCGACCTCTACAATCCGGCGTTCAGCCACCGTTCGACCTACTCCGTGGTGGCGGACGCCGAGGGCCCCGGTCTCACGCATGAGTAGCCGTGCGAGCTTTTCGCGGTCCGTGCCACGGGTTAGGGCGCAGACCTTATAGGCGCCCCGGCCCTTCTTCATAGTTATGGGCTCTAGCCACGCGTCGAGCGCCCCGTCCGCGATGAGCTTCTCGACCGCCGCCCCGAGGAGCTCACCCGGCGCGTCGTCCACGTTCGCCTCCAGGATCTCCACGTTCCCTATCTCACCCTCGATCTCACCCACTACTGCCCGCAGGAGGTTTGGGGCGTAGTGGAGCGTGGTTTGTCCTGCTCCATAACCCGCCGCGCTCAGCACCATTGGGGGCGCGGCTTCGGTGAAAGCCCCATCCGTCAGGCTCGCCATAAGGGCCGCGCCGGTTGGGGTCGTCGTCTCGTTTGACTCTTCGGTCCAGCGCACCCGCGAGCCCTTTAGAATCTCCAGCGTCGCGGGTCCGGGTACGGGGAGTGGGCCGTGGGCGGAGGAGACGACGCCCGTTCCCATTGGCAGGGGACCGCAGCTTACAGTCTCGGTCCCCAGGAGCTCCAGAGCGACGCAGCTCCCTATCACGTCCACGATCGAGTCTACCGCCCCGACCTCGTGGAAGGTAACCTCCTCCGGCGAGACGCCGTGCACGGAGCCCTCGGCGGTGGCCAGGAGCCCGAAAGTCGCCACGGCCCTCTGCACGACCCCATCTGGTAGGCCAGCGTCCTCGATGAGACACCGGATGTCGCCGAAGGTGCGGTGGGTGTGCTGCTCGCGCTGCTCTACCGTTAGACGAAGCGCCTGTACTCCACTGACCTCGACGGTCTCGACATGGAGTTCGAAGGGCACGCCGAGGCTTTCGAGGGCACGCGAGACTTCCGCGAGTGGCACGCCTGCGGCAACCAAAGCGGCGAGGGTCATGTCCCCGGCGGCCCCACCGATGGGCTGAAAGTGGACGTGGACGGGGACCCTTACCAGGCCGGGCGCTTTACTCCCGACCTCCCAGGACCTTACGAGCCATCAAGAGGGTGACGACGAGGAGCACGGCCAATAGGGCCAGGGGACGTGGATCGCTCCTGACGGCCTCGGTGAGGGGTCCCGTGTCCCCGTTCTCGCCGGCCTCGCGGGCCAGGTTGAGCTGGCGTTTGGCGGAGTCAATGACTTCCTGCTGCTTGGCCTTGAGGTTCTCTTTCAGACGGTTTACCGCATCCTGGAGACGCTGCCTTATCGTTTTCTTGACCTGCTCGGCGACGAACTCCGGCTCGACATGCTTGCGAAGGTCCGTCACATCCGGAGCCATGCGGCTTCGGATCTCAAACATCTCCCGTTCTATGCGCTCCGGTATCTCTTCGCTCACGACCTAAGCTGCTCCTTCAACCACTCTGTGTTCTCCTGGAGGGCGGCTATCGTCCGGTGAGGCTTGGGATCCAACGTCCGCAACCTGCTTGCGCCTGTCCCGGCGAGCGCTCCCCCGATCACGAGAAGTATAACAGTGTCTATGCCCGCCGCAGCCCAACTGGGGAAGCCGAACACCTCTATCATTACGTACATCGCGGTCAGGAAGAAAAAGATCAGGAACACCAGCAGAAATACCGCCCCAACCACCAGAAGCCCCGTGGCAATGCCGCCCTGTCTGGCGACCGGAGTGAGTTCTGCCCGGGCCAGCTCGACCTGCTTGTTGACCAGCTCCTGCAGCTGTGGCCGGAGCGCGTCCAGTATCTCCTTGATGCTCCGGTCAGAGGGTGGAGGCTCTTCTCTAAGCTCCCTTGAAAACCTCGCTACCTGTTCCTGCTGCTCCGTCACCCGTCACCCCTTTCTTCTTAGAACCCAAAACCGGAAGATCCAGTAACAAATAGTTACCCTCGCGTCCGCACCAATAATCTTCCGCACCCTAACATAACACAAAGCACTTATAGTATCATTTCTTGGTGTATCATAAAGTACCTGCGCCGCCCTGAGATGCTAGCGTTCCGGGTCCGGGAAGAGGGGCGCGGGGGGAATACAGACGTAAGCGGGGAGGAGATCTGGAACTCTACAAGGCTTTGGGCATCATAG
>JAWWQA010000095.1:0-5444 GCA_033854695.1 Rubrobacteraceae bacterium | reverse complement strand
ATTTGCCCTACGCCCGGAGCAGCTTCGTCGGGCGAGAGCGCGAGATGCCGGAGATTAAGCGGCTTTTGGCCACGACCCGCTTGCTTACGCTCACGGGAACCGGTGGCTGCGGCAAGACACGGTTCGCCTTACAGATAGCTGATGATCTAGTAGGAGCATATCTGGATGGGGTGTGGCTGGTGGAGCTGGCAGGACTAACCGACCCGATGCTGGTGCCGCAGGTGGTGGCCAGAGCGCTTAAGGTGCACGAGCAGCCGGACTCTCCACTCACCGACACGCTCGTGGACGCCTTGCGCGCCAAGCGGATGCTGCTGGTACTAGACAACTGCGAGCATCTGATCGATGCTTGTGCCCGGCTTGTGGACACGATACTGACCTCCTGTCCGCACTTGCGAATACTGGCCACCAGCCGAGAGGCTTTAGGCGTTGCGGGGGAAGTCAACTGGCGAATGCCCTCCCTATCGCTGCCCGACGTGGGCCATCTGCCCTCTATAGAGAATTTGATGCAGTACGAGGCGGTCAGGCTCTTCGTGGAGCGTGCCCGCTCGAAGATGGGCAGCTTCGAGCTGACGCCCGAAAACGCCCGGACGGTGGTGGAGGTATGCCGGAGGCTGGACGGCATCCCGCTAGCCATAGAGCTGGCGGCGGCGCGGGTGACGGTGCTGACGGTAGAGCAGATCGCCGAGAGGCTTAGGGACTCTTTGGGACTATTGACCGCGGGCAGCCGAACGGCGACTCCACGCCAGCAGACGATGCGAGCGACCCTGGAGTGGAGCTACGACTTGCTGAGCGAGCAGGAGCAGAAGCTATTTAACCGGCTCTCGGTATTTGCTGATGGTTGGATGCTGGAGGCCGCCGAGGCAGTGGGAGCGGGGCAGGAGATGAGGAAGGAAGAAGTGCTGGACCTGCTCTCGAGGTTGGTGGACAAGTCGTTGGTGGTGGCCGAGTCGGGAGCAGACGGCCTGGTAAAGTACAGGATGCTGGAGTCCGTACGGCAGTATGGGCGAGAACGGTTGGAAGAGAGCGAGGAGGCCGAGGTGGTGCTTGGCCGGCACGCTGCCTTGTTCCTCGCGCTCGCCGAGCAGGCAGCCCCAGAGCTGAATGGGCCGCTGCAGGTCCAGTGGCGTAAGAGGCTGGATGGAGAGCAGGACAACCTTAGGGCGGCAATAGCGTGGCTGCTCAGGAAGGGAGAGTTAGAGGAGGCCGCGAGGCTCGGCTGGGCACTGTGGTCTTTCTGGTGGATACGCGGTCACTTCACCGAGGGACGGCGGTGGATGGAGGAGACGTTAGCGAAGGGTGTCGCCATGTCGATGTCTTCTTGGGCGAAGGCCTCGTTCGTCGCGGGTATGATGGCTGGTGGTCAGGGCGACTACCAGTCGGCGGAACCGCTGCTTGAGGAAAGCCTTAGCTTGTTTAGGGAACTGGGAGACAAGCAAGGAGTTGCGCACGCGCTGGGTAGTGCCGGCCTTGTAGCAGTTGACCAGAAGCAGTACGAGCGAGGGATCATCCTTCTCGAGGAGGCTGTGGATCTCTTCCTCGAGGTAGGGGAACGGTGGGGTGCCGCTGCCATGCTTAATTACTTGGCAGCGGCTTGGTTGAGCCAGGGCGATCACGCGCGTGCGAAGCAGCTGGTGGAGCGAGGACTGGCGCTGTCCCGAGAGATAGGCGACGGGCAAGGGATCTCCGACGCGCTCTATATCCTGGCGATGGTAGCGCAAGCCGAGTGCAACCACGAACAGGCGAGGGGGCTGTTCGTGGAGGGGCTTAAGTTCTCGGTTGAGGTGGGGGAAGAGACCAAGGTTGCCTACTTTCTGGAGGGGCTGGCAGCCTTAGCCGCATCAGAGGGCAAGGTAGTGCATGCCGCGCGGCTGTGGGGTGCTGCGGAGGCGTTGTTCGAGACGATCGAACCCGCAACGTATCCCTATATACCCGATCGCTCCCTTTACCAGAACCAGGTAGATGCCGCGAGCGCCCAGCTTGGCGGGGAAGCGTTCGAGACGGCCTGGGCCGAGGGCAAAGCCATGCCTACCGAATGGGCTGTTGAGTACGCCCTGGCGACGGAAGAATAAGCTTCATCCACTGGCTCGCCCAAACTATAACCTGGCGCAGGCCAAAGGAGGCCCTAACATCGCGTGAAAGAGCTCGTGATCCTCATCGCCAACCTGCGCAAAAAGCTGGAGGACGACTCGTCGAAGCCCCACTACGTCCAGACCGTTCGCGGGGTCGGGTACAGGTTCCGCCGGCCATGAAGCGGCCCCAACGTCTGCCTCGCGGCCTCGGTGCAAAGCTCTTCGCCTCCCACTTCCTGGTCGCCCTTTTAGGAGCGCTCACGATGCTCATGGCCACCTTCCTCATAACGCCGGTTTTCTTCGGGAGCCTGGTCGGTGGGACGGAAGAGGTGACGCCGGATTCGGTGATGGGGTTCTTCGAGCGTACGCTCCTCTACTCCCTGCTCGTGGCCGGGCTCGCGGCTACGGTGACCGCCGCGGTGGCCAGCCTCCTCGTGTCCAGGAGGGTCGTAGAGCCCTTGCGGCAAGTGCTGGCTGCGACCCGCCGCATCGCTTCGGGCCGCTACGGCGAGCGCGTGTCGGTGCGGGACGCCGACGAGCTGGGCAAGCTTTCGGAGAGCTTCAATGCCATGGCGAGAGCCCTCGAGGAAGCCTAGAGGAGGAGGATGGAGGTGATCTCTGATGTTTCCCACGAGCTACGCACCCCCTTGTGCACCATCCGAGGCCACATGGAAGGCCTTGCCGAGGGGGTGGTCGAGCCTGCCTTCTGAGGAGGCCTGGGCCCTACTGTACGGGGAGTTCGAACGCATGGAGCGCCTCGTGAGTGACCTCCGGTGGCTCGCCCAGGCCGAGGCGGGGCAGCTCGACTTGAACGTCGCCCCCGTCTCTCCTGCGGAAGCCGTCCGGCTCGCCGTCGAACGGATGCTGCTGCTGTTCGACGATAAGGGCGTGGAGTTGAAGAGCGTGGTGGCCGGGAACTTGCCGCCGGTGCTGTCGGACGTCGATCGAGTCGTCCAAGTATTGACCAACCTCCTCTCCAACGCTCTGCGCCACACGCTGGCCGGAGGACGGATCGCGGTGGGGGTCGAGGCCGGCAGCGACGAAGCCACCTTCGAGGTGGCGGACACCGGGGCGGGAATAGCCCCCGAACACCTCCTGCGCGTCTTCAAGCGGTTCTATCGCGTGGAGAAGTCTCGCTCGCGGGATGACGGCGGCTCTGGGGTGGGGCTGGCCATCTCTAGAGCGTTGGTGGAGGCGATGGGTGGGAGGATCTGGGCCGAAAGCCCAGGTCCCTGCGAAGGTGCTACCTTCGCGTTCACCCTGGCCATCTCTCGCCCGGAATCTTGATCGAATCTTGATCGAATCTTGAGGCTTGCTTGAGGTCGGTCTCTTACACTCCGGGCTTCGGACGAGCCCAGGCCGAAAGGAGATGAGATAAAGAGATGACGAACTTAATGATGATTCTGTATGAAGGAGGTCACGAAGGAGGTCCTTTCCACATAATGGGGGACATTTTTGGGGCATTAATCGGTCTTCTGGTTCTGGTAGGGTTCCTGGCCCTGATAGCGTGGGGTGCTATGCGAGTCCTTTCAGCTGGACGGAGCGGCGAGCGGGTGGACTCGGCGGAGGAGATCCTAAGGGAGCGCTTCGCCCGCGGAGAGATCGCCGCCGAAGAGTACGAGAAGTCCCTGGAGACTTTGAGCAAAAATCCGCTGCCCGAAACCCCACCGCGGAGGAGCTACGAAGATTACGTACGGGAAGTTATGGAGCGGCTGAGGCCCAGGCGGGGTACGGGCTCCTAGAGATGTGTGTTTCGTGTGGGGTAGGTTCCTTCCTTCGTGGCCTTCGCGACGCGAGCGCACACAAGGTCGGATGATAGGAAACGGTGAGCCATGATGTACGCGTTCGGAGCGATCGGGATGCTCGTTACCCTTCTGTTTCAGGAAGGGCACGAGCACGACATGAGAGGCGGCTTCTTCTGGGAGCCGTGGATCCTGTTGCCCATTTTGTTCTGGGGTGGGCTCGTGGTCCTCATAGCGTGGTTGGTAGTGCGCATCTTCCCCAAGGTTCGCGGGGACGAGCGTCCGGGGGCACCCAGGGACTCGGCGGAGGAGATCCTAAGGGAGCGCTTCGCCCGCGGAGAAATCACCGCCGAAGAGTATGAGAAGTCCCTGGAGATTCTCCGCGGAGGGACTGTCCGGGAAACCCCCGAAGACGACGCCCGAGAGGACATGTAGGTCTCCGGCGTCACCGGGGGTGTGTGAGATCAGACCCCCGTCTGCTCCTGCTGCTCGCGCGAGCAGTCACGACCCTGCTCGGCCTCGAGAGCATCTTGCTGCTGGACGCTCGGTGCCAGGTCCCGCTCTACGCTCTCCTGCCTGACGTACGCCCCACTTCCTAAGAGCGCCGCGGACGCCAGGGCTTCCGCCCCAACCAGTAACTTCTTCGCGTTCATTGTGCTCTCCATTCTTTGAGGCTCCTGCCGGTTGCTACCCGTTATCGGCTCGAGCATCGCAGCCTCCGTGTTGCTTTGTACTCAAGGAGTTTGGATCGCAAGCCTATGAGGGACCTTCGGTAACGTTATGAATTTTCATAGGAATGTTGGTAGGGGCAGTCCTGGAAGTGGAAGGTGGGCTAGTATACGGGATATATGGCACGCATCCTGATCATAGAAGACGAGGAGAAGATGGCCCGGATGCTCGCCCGGGTCCTGCGTGAGGAGGGGTACGTCGCGGAGACGGCCAGCGACGGCCGCACCGGCCTCGGACGCGCCCTGGACGATTCTTTCGATCTCTTGATCGTGGATTGGATGCTCCCCGAGCGCAGCGGGGTCCAGATCGTGCGGGGCCTGAGGGCGGCGGAGGTTGATACCTCGGTCTTGATGCTTACTGCTCGTGACCAGGTGGAGGACCGGGTAGAGGGGTTAGACGCCGGTGCCGATGACTACCTCCCCAAGCCCTTCGCCCTTCCGGAGCTTTTAGCCCGGGTAAGGGCGCTCACCAGAAGACCACGTGGGGTCGGCGACCCCGGGGGGGCGGTGATCCGGGTAGGGGACGTCGCGTTGGATCCGGTACGCCACGTGGTGCGCCTGAGGGGAGACCGCATAGAGCTGACCGCCAAGGAGTTCGCGCTCCTGGCGGCCCTGATGCAACGTCCAGGGCAGGTTTTCTCGCGCTCGGTCTTGCTCGACACCGTCTGGGGTGTCCCCGGCGAGGTGAGCACGAGCGTGGTCGAGCTCTACGTCTCGTACCTGCGCAGAAAGCTCGACCGGGATGGAGAACCCTCCCACATACGCACCATCCGCGGTGTGGGCTACACCTTCGAGCCCCAACCCTAGAGCGAAGAGAAGTGCTCGAACGCCTCCGCAGACGCCTGACACTCGGCTACGTCGGCATCTTTGCGCTGATCCTGGCGATCATCACCGCTATCGTAGTG
>JAWWQA010000094.1:0-5794 GCA_033854695.1 Rubrobacteraceae bacterium | reverse complement strand
AGATCCTGCCTTACCGCGGACACGGTACACAGGATGTACTCTTCCTCAAGGGCCGGGTTCTGGAGATAGTGGGTCTCAGGCCCGCGAGCGCCGGCGACTCCCGGCGACGTAACCTCAGGAATATGGTCCGCCGTTTCCTGAGCTCCGAGATCCCGCACGCTCGGGTACGGGCCTCCCTGCAAGCCTCTCACCGCAGCCACGAGATCGAGGCGACGGCAGACGAGGAAGGCTTCTTCGATCTCCGCTTCGAGCTTGCCCAACCACTCAAGGGCGATACAGCCTGGCATCGGGTCGAGATCGAACTCCTTTGGCCCCAGTTGAGGGAAGCAGACGAGCCGCGGGCGACGGGAAGCGTGCTGGTGCCGTCCGGGGCCAGGTTCGGCGTCATCAGTGACCTCGACGATACGGTGGTACAGTCGAGCGCAACGGACCTTCTGAAGATGGCTCGAATAATCTTGCTACAGAATGCCTACACGCGCCTGCCTTTCGAAGGCGTGGGCGACTTCTATAGGGCCTTGCAACTCGGCCGGAGCGGCGAGGAATTCAACCCGATCTTCTACGTTTCGAGTAGCCCCTGGAACCTCTACGACCTGCTGGAGGATTTCCTCGACTTACACGGTATCCCCGCGGGTCCGCTCTTCCTCAAGGACTGGAGCCCGACTACACTGGGGAAACACGAGAAGCACAAGCTCGGTGTAATACGGACCCTGCTCGCGACGTACCCCAAGCTTCCCTTCGTCTTAATAGGTGACTCCGGCGAGCGTGACCCGGAGATTTACCGCCAGGTCGTCCAGGAGCATCCCGGACGCATCCGAACCATCTATATACGCGACGTGACGTCCAGGGAGCGGGATGTCGTCGTGCATAAGATAGCCAACGAACTGCAGAACCTCGGAGTGGAGATGTTGCTTGCCGCCGACACGATCGAAGCCGCCAGACATGCCTCCGAGCGGGCTTTGATCTCTCCCGATTCGCCGCTCATCTCGAGCGAAGGCAAGCTCTGACCGGTCTTAGGAAGAAGAAAGGTGCGCGGCCCGATGCTATCTAGGGGACTCAGGATCACCTTCATGGTAGGCATAGCGTTGATCGTAGTTGGTTTGGGGTTGCACGTCTTGCTGAAATTCTACAATGCGCCTGCCGCCGTCGAGTTCGACCTGCTTAACGTGTTCGCCGCCACGTTTGCTTCCACAATCCTTACTTTCTTTATAGGTGCTTTGCTCTTCGATTACCAGGTCGAGAGGACAGAAGCCAAGCGGGAAGAGCGGCTCAGAATCCTGTTGGTCACAGAGCTTACCGGGATCGCGGAAGGTTTGGATCTCGCGAACGCGATAGAAGTGCGCCTCTCCGACGGTTCGGCGGAGGTGGTGGTTACCCACATCCAGCCGACGGTCATCGAAGAAGCCATCAGGGGTGGTTTTTTCAGTCCTTCGCAGGCAGAGGGAGCGCTCCGCCTGGTGAAAAACATGCGCACCTACAACGCTAAGGTCTCCTACTTCTTCGCTCCTGTCTTCAAGGACGATCCGCGAGCCGGACTCTAAACAGTGCGTGCTGCGCGCCATCGAGGAGATCGAAGGTACCCGCCAGGCGATCGTCGCGGATGCCAGGAAGCTGGCCCGAACCGTGTAAAATAAATGTTAAACGTACGTTAAATCCGACGAAGAGCGGTGAGCGACATGGGCGCTGAAGAGCTGATCGAGAAGAGGACCGGGGAGACCCAGTTCGAGCGTACGGCGCGGGAGCTGGCCGAGCTTTTGCAGGAGCTGCGGATAGTGTTACCGGGGGTGCAGGTATTGTTTGCTTTTCTGCTTACGGTGCCTTTCTCCGCGCGCTTCGAAAGCCTGAGCTCATTGCAGCAGATCGTTTTCTTCGGGACGCTCGTCTGCACGGCGCTGTCGACGGGCTTGCTGTTAGCACCGTCAGCCCACCACAGGCTCTTGTGGCGCCAGCACGCCAGAGAGCGCCGTCTGCGAGTCGCGAACCGGCTTGCGATCGCGGGCCTGATATTGCTTGTGCTGGCGATGGTAGGAGTGATGTTCGTTATTACCGATGTCCTTTTCGGCTCGTCGGCGGCCGCTATGGTGACCGCCCTGATCACGGCCTTCTTCCTCTACGTGTGGTTTGTGATGCCGATCTGGTACCGCCTGACCGATAGGTAGCCGCGCCGGGGAATCTTGCATAAGGAGCGCCGGCCAGAGACCGAAATAGCCTCAAAGATGTATGCAGCCGATCGCAAGGAGTGGTACGATGGAGATGGCACTGCACCACGGGTAGGAGGGAAGGGTCCGATGGATTAATCGGCCAAAAACCCACCACACTCAGGTGTTGTGGACCGGGCCGGTGGCCGCTCGAATGGGGGCGGCAAAGCATACCGGCCCGGATTTTTGTTCCTCGATAAGTTCGCAGAGAACGAAGACCGCGAACCGCGGCGCGGTTCGCGGTCTTCGTTTGTGGGTAATTTCTACTTCCTCGGTTGCGTTATCGCGCCTTCGGAGGCAGAGGAGACTAGCGCGGCGTACTTGGCAAAGACGCCGGTCTCGTAGCGGGGCACGGGATCCT
Source organism: Rubrobacteraceae bacterium (assembly GCA_033854695.1). GTDB lineage: Bacteria > Actinomycetota > Rubrobacteria > Rubrobacterales > Rubrobacteraceae > Rubrobacter_F. The sequence goes on along the minus strand of JAWWQA010000094.1, from coordinate 3,238 downwards.
TCCAGTCCTTGAGGCGGTCTTCGATCTCCTCGTCAGAGAGCGCGACCGAGAGCGTACGATTCTCGATGTCAAAGGAGATCCTATCACCCTCCCTCAGGGCCGCAATGGGTCCGCGGTGAGCGGCCTCGGGGGAGACGTGGCCGGCCATGAGGCCGCGCGTAGCACCTGAGAAGCGGCCATCAGTAAGGAGGGCGACCGACTCACCCAGACCCTGGCCGACGAGAGCGGCGGTGACGCCGAGCATCTCTCGCATTCCAGGGCCACCCTTCGGACCTTCGTAACGTATGACGACGACGTCCCCCTCGACGATGTGGCCGGTCTGGGCGGCCTCCATCGCCTCTTCTTCGGATTCGAAGACGCGTGCTGGGCCCTCGTGACGCAGGCGGGTGTAGCCTGCTACCTTTACGACGCATCCTTCGGGGGCCAGGTTGCCCCTGAGGATGACGAGCCCACCGGTCTCCTTCAGCGGCTCCTCGACGGGGACTATCACGTCCTGTCCCGGCGTCTCCTCTGCGCCATTCACCTCTTCGGCGATCGTCTTGCCGGTGGTAGTTAGCTGTGTGCCGTCGACCACGCCCGCCTCGACGAGGCGGCGGCCCAGGAACTTCGTGCCGCCCGCCCGGTCCAGGTCAACCGCGGTGTAGCGGCCGGCCGGCTTGAGGTCGGCGATGATAGGTGTTCTCTCGCTCACCCGGTCGAAGTCGTCTATGTCGAGCGGGACGCCCGCCTCTCGCGCGATGGCGAGCAGATGCAGGACTAGGTTCGTCGAGCCACCGGTCGCCGCTCCGGATGCGATAGCGTTCTCGAACGCCTCGCGCGTAAGGATGTCGCGAGGCGTCAGACCCCGGTGCAAAAGGTCCATCACCAGCTCGCCGGCCGCGACGCAGACCTCATCTTTGCGCGGGTCGTTGGCTGGGGGGCTCGCGGAGCCCATCGGGGAGAGGCCGAGGAACTCCAGCACCATCGCCATCGTGTTCGCGGTGAACTGTCCGCCGCAGGCTCCAGCGCCGGGACAGGCGTGATCCTCGATCTCCTTCAGGTCCTCGTCGCTCATGCGGCCCACCGCGTTTGCCCCGACCGCCTCGAAGACCTCTCCTATCGTGACGTCGCGTCCCTTGAAGCGCCCCGGGGCGATCGAGCCACTGTAGACGATGACGCCCGGAACGCCCAGTCTCACGTGGGCCATCGCCGCGGCGGGGATAGTCTTATCACAGCCGACGAGGGAGACGACAGCGTCGAACATGTGTCCCCGGCCGACCAGCTCGATGGAGTCCGCGATAACCTCTCGGGAGACGAGGGAGGTCTTCATCCCCTCGGTGCCCATCGTGATGCCGTCAGAGATAGCGATGGTATTGAGCTCCATCGGGGTGCCGCCAGCTTCCCTGATGCCTTCCTTTACCCGCTCGGCGAGCCGCCGATGATTGTAGTTACAGGGCATCGTCTCGATCCAGGAATGTGCCACCCCGATGATGGGCTTGGTCAGGTCCTCCTCGGAGTAGCCCATCCCCTTGAGGAACGAGCGGGCCGGGGCACGATCCCGCCCCTCAAGAATTACACGGCTTTTGTGACGAACGTCGGTAGTTTCCACAGTCTCTTCTCCCATCTTGTTCTGCCGGCGAGCTTTACCAACTGCAGGATAGCATCATCCGGGCCTCTCGCGTAAAGGCAGGAGAGATGCTGCGTGCTACTGGCTCCTGGGAACTACTATCAGGGTTATTGAATTGGCGGGATAGGTCGTGCTGAAGCCGTTTGCGCTGATCGCCTGGTCTGCTCCTTGTACGATCGCCCCGAGGTTTGCTGCACTGTAGCGGTACATCTTGGCGTTCGCGTCCGGGCTGAACCCCGAAAGGTTCAGGCTGCTGGTCAGGTCTTCGCTCGTCTTGTTAATAACCATGAGTGTCAAAGCGCCGTCTCCGCTACGCTCCGCGCCGTAGATAGCTAGTTTGTCCTGGTCCACACTGGTGGAGCGTACCCAGGTGTCGCCGTAAGCGCTGCCCTGGCCATCGTAGTTACGGTACATGCGGAAGGCGTAAGCTCCCGGCTCGGAGGCAGACGGTGGCGACCAGAGCGTGGCGAGGTCGAGCTGCTCGCGGCCGAAAATGCCCAGTATGTCCGCCTGGGCCAGGGCGCCGTTTATGTGGTCGAGCGCGCCCCAGTTGTACTCGGAGATAGCTGGTTTAGTTCCAGGATAGTTCGCGTCTATCCACTCGCGCATGCGCGGAATCAGGCGCACCGGCTCGTTGATCCAGCTCTCGTCGACGTAGGTCGGATCCCACAGCGAGCGCGTCGAGCGCAGACGTTTGGCTTGTGTTGCGGCGTCGCCGGCGGGGGAAAGGGTTACGCCGGACGCTTGCGGGTAGTTGTGAAGGTCCAGGTAGTCGAGGATGCGGACGCCGTAAATTTGCTCGTAGTCCTGCATCTGCTGCAGGTACCACTCGACGAAGGGCGTCCCGCCGTGTGCGTTCCGGTCTTTGGGATTGTTCCACCAAGGCCCGCCCGGCGCCGCGTCCAGGGCGGAGTAGAAGTATCCTGTCCAGCCCCATTCCGCAGGGCCTAGAGTCTTCGCGCCCGGGTCGACCTGTTTGATCGCCGCTGCATACTGGTAGGTGCGATCCTGCATCTCCGCGTAGCTGGTTGGCTGTGGGTGGACATCCCGGTGAGTTTCGTTCCAGAGCATCGGCTCGTTGTCCAGGTCGTACAGCTCTACGCCGCCCGACCCCGCCGTTCCGTAGCTTCCGATCAAATGCCTCATCCAGTCCTGCATGAAGGTTGGTGTGATAGGTGTGCTTGTATCGGAGGGAGTTTTCCCGGTGATCTCGGTGCCGTCGGGTCTCACACCGTTGCCGCAGTCCGGTCGCCACGGGTCTGTATCCTGCTGTGCGCCGTAGTTATTCACGTTGAAGCCGCAGGCGTACGCCTGCTTCCGCTGGTCGGGTGTCCAACCGATTAGCGGGACGGTCAGCAGCGTGCGCGTGCTGGTGTGGCGATCCTGCTCGACGAACCTGTCAGTTTCCGAGCCGTCGGGGAGCTTGGTTGGGTCCGGATTGTCGTTGGGGATGTTTTCGAAGTACCAGTCGCTGGCGTGGTTGGCAGTGTCGTACTGCCAGTTGTAGCGCGTCGTCGCGTTACCACCCCACCGCCGTACAGGCAGCCGCAGCTCGCTGGCCAGCGACTCGTCGGCGAAGTTCATCCCGTAGATGTCGGCGCTGATCTGGTGCCGGTCCGCCGAGACGTCTAC
>JAWWQA010000093.1:0-3272 GCA_033854695.1 Rubrobacteraceae bacterium | reverse complement strand
AGATAGCTAACCAAGTAGGAATAAAGACTCTCCCGATACCGCCCGACGTTGGCGGACGCTTCTCGGTCCTCACGCCTGTGGGCCTCTTCCCCGCCGCCGTCACCGGTCTCGATATCAGCTCTCTCCTGCGTGGAGCCGCCCAATGCGCCGACGAGGTGATGGAGAAGGGGCCGGATCACCCCGTCGTGGAGGGAGCCGCCTATTACTACCTTATGGACACGACCAGAGGGCGCAACGTGCGTGTGATGATGCCCTACGCCGACGCGTTGGATCGTCTCGCCGCCTGGTTCGTACAGCTGTGGGCCGAGTCTTTGGGTAAAGAGGGCAAAGGTTCGACGCCGCACGGCGCCGTCGGGACCACCGATCAGCACTCACAGGTACAGCTGTATATGGAGGGGCCACAGGACAAGGTGATCGAGGTCATCGAGGTCGAGCAGCATCCACGAGACCTCTCGATCCCCAAAGCCTACGAGGACCTCGAAGGCGTCAGCTACCTCAGCGGCCACACCATGGCCGAGCTCTTGAACGTCGAGTGCGACGCCACTCGGAAAGCCCTCGTCGAAGCAGGCCGTCCCAACTCCACGATAAAAATCGGTACTATCGACGAAGAGCACCTGGGGTACCTGTTCCAGGCCCTGGAAGTGCAAACCGCCATCTCTGGCTCTCTCTACGGCGTCAACGCCTTCGATCAGCCGGGCGTGGAGGCAGGAAAGCAGATCACCTACTCTCGCATGGGCCGCCCTGGGTACTGAGAGCCGCTCTGTCCATTTCTCCATCCGTCGGGGCGTAGAAGTAGCGGGAAGTGTTCGGCAAGGTGCGCTTCATGTCCATCAAGGGTCTCGAACGCAAGGCCAAGCCCAAAGAGTGCGTCGAGAAGGTGGAGCGCCTCATCGAGGAAGGCAAGGCGGAAGCGTTCTGATACGCTCCGGGATGACCTACGGCATCATGGGCGAGTATAATCTTTGGAACTGGCTTTGACAGCGTAGGAAGGAACCGGTCAACCATGAAGTGGCTCAAGGTCTATGGTCTGCCCCGTCTCCCGCTCTTTTTGGCGCGCCTGGCGATGCGCCTCGGACTGCCCGGTCCGACCTGGTATAAGTGGAAGGCCGCGGCCTCGGGGACAGGCGTGATCCTGGATGAGATGATCCGGGCCGCAGATGATCTGGGCTACGACGGGCAGAAGATCGGCAAGCTCGCCATGAACCGTATCGGCGAGAAGCAGGGCAAGGACCTGCGCGAGCAGCTCGGCGTGAAGACGATGAAGGACACTGTGGACGTCGTCATGCTCGCAAACCGCTTCTTCGACATCGAGATCACGCTGACCGAGACCAAGGACGGCGAGTACGTCATAAACGCCGACCGCTGCCCCTGGTTTGGTGGCATGGGCCATGAGGGCGTCCCCGGTTGGGACGTCAAGCCCTGTGCTGCTTTCTCCACCTATGAGAAGGCGATGGTCAGCGCCATAAACCCGAACGTCAAGCTCTCCTACACCGAGAAGCGCACCACCGGCGGCCACACCTGCCGCGGTGTCTACCAGTACAGGGACAAGGAGCTCGGCGACAATCTAGAGCCCCAGACGGAGTTCGTGGGTCTCGGCAAGAAGCCCAAGAAGAAGGTCGAAGCTTCAGCGGAGTAGGGAGGTCAGCGGAGGGATACGGGCTTACCAGGAGGTAGCCCGTATCCCTCGCCTCTTTGCCCTTCCTCTGCGGCGCGTTCATCGGCGTTTCGTACGTGGCCCCTGCCTCGGTAGGCAAGAGGGGAATTTTGCATCACAGGAGGGAATTTGGAGCGTGTAGAGATCGACACCGCACGGGGCAAGGAGCGAGTGCCGCCGGGACAGTACCTCGTTGGAGATCGGTTCCCTATCCTCACCTATGGCTCCACCCCTAAGTTCAACCCGGACCTCTGGGATTTCAGGATCTCGGGCCTCGTCGAGAATCCTCTCAAGTTCGCCTGGGAGGAGTGGAACGAGCTACCGAAGATGGAGGTCAAGGCGGACATGCACTGTGTGACCTCGTGGAGCAAGCTCGACAACGTCTGGATGGGCGTTCAAGCGAAGCATCTTCTGGAGATAGCGAAGCCGAAGGCCGGGGCAAAATTCTTCTCAGCCTTCTGCGACGGCGGCTACACTACGAACGCGCCGGTCGAGGAACTCCTCGAGGAGGACGCCCTCTTCGCGACACATCACAACGGCAAGCCACTGGAGCCAGGGCACGGTTACCCTTTGCGGCTCGTTATACCGCGCCTGTATGCGTGGAAGAGCGCCAAGTGGATTCGAGGTATAGTGCTCATCGCGGAGGACAAGCCAGGTTTCTGGGAGGAGAACGGCTACCACATCTACGGCGACCCGTGGAAAGAGCAGCGCTACAGCTTCAGCTTTTAGAGTGGTCAGCCCTGGGCTTTCATTCGTCAGCTTTTGGTCGATAACCGGTTGGTTGCTAACGGCTACTTGCTCAAAGCGCCGAAAAACCTGAGCGTCTCCTTGAGCCCGGCGGCGAGGTCCGTCTTCGGACGCCAGTCCAGGGCTTGACCGGCGGCGGACGGGTCAATGGCGCTGCGGAGTTGTTCGCCAGGTTTGGCAGGACCGTATGCGGGCGAGAGGTCTTTGCCGGAGATCCCACGCAGCATCTCGTAGAGCTCGTTGACGCTGGTCTCGATGCCGGTTCCGATATTGTAGGCGCCGGGGGGCGCTTCGCCTTCCAGGGCGAGGACGTTGGCGGCCGCGACGTCTCCGACGTAGACGTAGTCGCGAGTCTGCTCTCCAGTCCCATTGATGGTCGAGGTGCGGCCGGATGCCAGGTTTCCACAGAAGATGGCCACGACTCCGGCCTCCCCGTGCGGGTCCTGGCGTGGACCATAGACGTTCGCGTAGCGCAGCGCCAGGTAGGGGAGCCCGTACTGGACGTGGTAGTAGTGCAGGTAGCGCTCGCCGGCTAGCTTGGAGACGCCGTACGGCGAGACCGGGTAGTGCGGGTGATCCTCGGGGGCTGGGAACACGCTCTGCTCGCCGTAGATGGCGCCGCCAGTCGAGGCGAGAACAACTTTTCCGACGCCATGGCGTACGCAGCTCTCTAGCAGCCGCAGAGTTCCGAGCACGTTGACGTCCGCGTCGAAGTCCGGCTCTCGAACCGAGCGCCGCACATCCATCTGGGCTGCCTGGTGGCAGAGCGCGTCGGGCTCGAACTCTTCGAATAGGTCATCGCATCCGCAGCGGATATCCCGCTCGTAGAAAATGGCTTCCTCAGGGACGTTCTCCTTTTTCCCGCTCGAAA
>JAWWQA010000092.1:0-5721 GCA_033854695.1 Rubrobacteraceae bacterium | reverse complement strand
GGCGATGAGCCGTTCGTAGATACTGGCGGCTCCCTCGTACTCTTCACGCCGAAAGAGGGTGCCGGCCCGGCGCTCCTCGGGAGTGGCGAGGCGTGCCATGATGACCGTCAAGACGGCGGAGCCGGTGAGGTAGACGAGCAGGACGGGGACGGCGTTGCCATCGATCGTCAGGTTCATGACGAATGGCAGTCCGAGGACGAAGACCCCGGACGATAGGAGCGGCAGTAGCCGTACGAGGAACTCCCCGTAGGCCCGGACGCGCAAGAGGTCGCGGTTCTGACGGCTGACGATGAAAAGGAAGCCGGCGAGTATCGCCAGAGCCGCGAGTGTCGGATAGAAAAAGCTCACCCTTAGGACTCCTCTAGCATCCTCCGGGCCGCGGTCCTGAAGCGGCGTGGAAGGTCCGCTTCGAGGGCCCTTCTCAGATCCTTAGTCGCCCGGCTCTCGCGGCCCATCCGTTGTAGGATCAGCCCGCGGTTGTAGTAGGCGAGGCCGTACTTAGGATCGAGCTCAACAGCCTTCGTCGAAGCGTCTATAGCCTCCTCGTGCCGCTCTCCGGCCCCAAGCGCCGCCCCGAGAAAAGCCCAGTAACGGGCGAGGGGTCGCTCCTCGACGAGCTTCTGGTAAAGGGTCACGGCCCTCGCGTAGTCGCCTTTGCGGAAGGCCCTGCTCGCGCGGCGCTCGTTTAGGGGAACGGAGAAAGAATTCGCCGCGACCAGAACGACACCGAACGTGAGCGCCCAGATATAGGGCATCCAGCCTTCCTGCCAGTACTGCACAAACGGCAGGCTTGCCGCCATGAGGACGATCGCGGCGAACGGGAGCAACCGGCGCGCCAGATCTCCCCAGGCCCTGGCCCTCACCAAGTCCCTGTTGGTCGAGAAGACCACCTGCCAGGTGAAGAACACCACCAGGAAGGTCAGGACGACGGGTATCGCGCTGGTGCCCAAGAAGTCCCTCCCCCTAACGACCTACCGGCGCGGGCGTGAGGCCCTCTAGTACGCCGAGGGCCGGCCTTACCAGCCTCTCGAAAGCCGCATCGTCGAGGACAGGGTGTGAGCCCGCTGTTGGGACGCTCTCTGCTAGCTCGATCCAGCTCTTGCACCCCCCGTACTCCGCCAGGTACTCGAACTCGACCGGCTCCGGTAGCAGGTAGGTCCGCAGAACGAGCACCGTCAGGGGCTTCTTTGGGCGCCACTTCAGGCGGCTCTCGGCGTACTCGTGCGTCCAGATGTGGTGGGGATCGAGTGCCTCTAGCTCCTCGGCCTCGGAGACCTCGTAGGCACTGTGCACCTCGGCGAACGAGGTGAAGATCACCGGCTCATCGTCCCGCCTCTCCGGAATAGACCGTAGCAAATCATGATAGGCGGGCTCGAGCTGTTCCAGGTTCTGGTGCTCGTAGCTCTTGAAGAAGAGGAAGCGCACCTTAGGGATGGCGAACGCCTTCTCCCGGATGCCGCCCTTGCGCACTACGAGCATCGTTTCGCCGTGCTCTAGCGCCTTCACTGCTACTGCCCACTCCTTCAGCGCGTGCTGCAGAGAATCCAAAAGATCACCTCTCGTATAATCCATCTCTATAAAGGGAATTATATGACGCCAGTGTACACGCTTCGACAGGAGGCTCCATACATGACGCAGCAAGAGACGGCCCACCGCAAAGAGCGCGACTCGATGGGCGAGGTCGAGGTCCCGCGCGACGCCCTCTTCGGCGCCCAGACGAGGCGTGCCCTCGACAACTTTCCTATAAGCGACCTGCGCAAGCCGCGCCGGTTCATAGAGGCCCTCGGGGCCATAAAGCTCGAAGCTGCCAACGTCAACCACCAGCTCGGTGAACTCGACGAGGAGATAAAGGACGCAATCGTCGAGGCCGCCGAAGAGGTAATTGACGGGCGGCTCGACTCTGAGTTCGTCCTCGACGTGTTCCAGACTGGCTCCGGCACCTCGACCAACATGAACGCCAACGAGGTCATCTCCAACCGTGCGATCCAGATCATGGGCGGCGATCTCGGCTCCAAGGACCCCGTCCACCCGAACGACCATGTCAACAAGGGCCAGTCTTCGAACGACGTCATCCCAACTGCCATCCACCTCTCCGCCCTCATCTCCATCAAAGAAGACCTGATCCCGGCCCTGGAGAAGCTTCAGGGGGCGCTTGAAGAGAAAGCCAGGGAGTTCGACGACGTCGTCAAGGTCGGCCGAACACATCTGCAGGACGCTACCCCTATACGCCTCGGCCAGGAGTTCAAGGGCTACGCGGGGCAGATAGAGCGGGGGATCAAACGCGTAAAGAAGGCCTCTGAAGACCTCACAGAGGTGGCCCTGGGCGGCACGGCCGTCGGAACCGGCGTCAACACCCACCCCGAGTTCGCCCAGAAGGTCGCCGAGAGGCTGAGCGAGCGCTTCGGCGTCGAGGTACGGGAGACCGAGAACCACTTCCAGGCCCAGAGCGCAATGGACGGCGCCGTCTTTACGAGTGGGGCCTTGAAGACAGTTGCGGTGAGCCTCATGAAGATAGCCAACGACATCCGCTGGCTCGGTGCCGGGCCGCGGGCGAACCTGGCCGAGATAGCGTTGCCCGAGGTGCAGCCCGGCTCCTCCATCATGCCCGGCAAGGTCAATCCCGTGATCGCCGAAAGCGCCATGATGGTCGCTACGCAGGTCATCGGCAACGACACGTCCATAACTCTAGCTGGCCAGAGTGGCAACTTCGAGCTCAACACCATGCTCCCGCTCATCGCCCACAATATTTTGCAGTCGATCGAGATCCTCGGCAATACCGCTTCGAACTTTGCCGACCAGTGTGTCGAGGGCATACAGGCGACCGAGCGCGCATCCGAGCTGGTCGAGAATAGTCTCATGCTCGCTACCGCTTTAGCTCCCGAGGTTGGCTATGACAAAGCTGCCGAAATCTCCAAAGAAGCCTACAAAAACGACAAGACCATCCGTGAAGTCGCCCGCGAGAAGACGGACCTCTCAGACGAAGAGCTCGACGAGGTGCTGGATGCTCACAAGATGACGGGGGTGTGAGGGTACTTCGTTCGAGGACCGTTCTCTGAGTGGGTTCCGTTGCTGTTAGTTAAGCTGCCGCTTCCGTAGTCTATAAGGTAGGAGGGTTGGAGATGCCTCAACCGCCGCTCCAGGTCTTCCTCTAAAGCGGCTCAACCGAAAGTCTCACACCGAAGGAGACAACTTATCCCCCGAACAATCTCCTGAAGAATCCCTTGCCTCTCTCGATCTCGAGCTCCTCTTGCAGCCTCCTCGCCTTCTCCTGGGCTTCGTCTCGCTCCTGTGCAAGCTGCTCGACGATCCGTAGCGCTTCGAGCTTCTCCCGCTCTAGCTGCTCGGCCCGCTCCCGTTCCCGCTTCAGGTCCTCCACCAGCTGTCCCCGTTCAGCTCGTAAGCCGCCCTCAGCACGCTCCGCCAACTCCATCCGGGCTTCGGCGTGCCCCAGCCAATACTGCAGCTCCTGTATCGCACCGAGAAGCTCCGCCGCAAAGTCTGCCGAAACCTCTGCCGCGGAAAACGCTTGCGCAGCAGCTGAGCGGCGGCTGCGCAAGGTATCCCTGGAAGCTCGCCGCTTCTTCCGTAACTCCTGCACGCCGTCTGAGGACACCAACCAGCGCTTAGTTACGCCTTCGCCTTCTGATTTGGCTTTGAGCTGCTCGTCCTGGATGTAGCCGCGGATAGTGCGCGGAGAAACACCTAAGGCAGCCGCGGCCACCTCTGTGGTGACCCATTGGGGTTCGGGAGTACCTTCTGTGGCATCATGCCGGGCAGCTGCCGCGCCATCACCGCCAGTGTTTGCCGCGGGAGGCGTCTCCTCTTCGCGTGTGGACTCCTTCTCCATGGTGAATAGTTTACCCTTACCGAAGATACGTTGCTTGTCTAGGCGAGAAGTTTAACCATCTAAATGTCTAGGAAGTTCCAGTTGTGTTCCGGTGGTGCAGGAAATGGAAGAGCGGTCAGTACAAGACGTGTGGGCGGCACGACGAGACAGAGACTGACAACGTCACTGTGCACCACACGCTCTAAGGGCCGGCGTCTCGAGTGCTTGGGAAGGTCGCGGTTGGTGGCCTCGCGGTGGTAGGCTAAATCGCTGTCCGTAGTGGAGGCTCCCTCTCCCTTCGCTCTTGCGCAGGTCACTCGGAGGGTCCGTGACCCATATAAGCACGCTGTGCGCTTATACGCATCTTCTTAGGAACCGATAATTCCAAGTCTTGCCGATCCCTGTAAGCTTGGCTGGCTCTTCGAGTCTCAAGGTTCTGCGATCACTCTATTAATACGCTTGAATAGTTTGTATTTGCGGAGCTACTGTCTACGGATATGCTAACGGGCTCAACCTCTGCTAGCACCGAAGTAGACCCTGCGTCACCATTGTTAGAAACGCTCGAAGTAACTTGTATCTGTCCAGCTCCTGCTATCTGGGTCGGTTCTTGATAAGTAACAAGGTTTTCCTGACCAGTGGGATCTTCTGTCGCCGTGTCGAGCAGCGCGATGGCGCCACCTACCGTATCGGGCACTGCGATGGACAAGCTCGGTATCGTCGGCTCGCCTATTGGCTGCTGGTAGACCGGTTCCTGCACAACCGGAGTAGCCATAAACGGATTATCTTGGTAAAAGACGGGTTGCTGGTAGGTCAGTCCCTGGTATGTCGGTTCTGGCGTGGCCGGGGTAGTATCCACGATGGCTCCTTCATAGATAGACTCCTGCGTGACAGGTGTAATCGAGCCGAGCAGGTTGTTGCCTATCGATTCGGTGGCCGGCGTGGGGGGATCTGGCGAAGCAAGAGTATCTAAGGATTGTAAACATAGGACCGGGTTTGCATCGACTCCGAGTTCTCCTGCTCCGGTCTCGCCACCGGCAGGGGTAACAGCTTTTCCACCGTCGGTGCCCGCCTTTTGTTCGTTGTACTGCGGCTCTTCCTTGTTGTACTGTGGCTCATTCCTGTCCCGGCTGCTCGTACCGCCACCGCGGTCTGCCAGGACGATGTCAAGGGAGCCGTCCGTGGCACGCCCGACGGCGAAGGCCGTGTAAACTTCGCCCGCCGAAAGGGTGATATCGGGGATGCTGAAGGCCACATCGTCCATTCCGGCAACCTTCACTTCCAAAGCGTAAGTCCCGGCCGGGACCTCGGCGTAGTCGGAGGCATTTGAGAAACCCGGGAGAGCGAACAAGTTCTTCTCGCCCCCCTTCACACCCGCGGTCACGGCCACAATGTCCTGTACGGCATGGATCATGCGCAACTTGGCCTTGCCCTTCGCGGGTGGGGAGTTGTCGTCTTCGTAGAGCTTGGCTGCGAGGGAGCCGTCTTCGATGCGTCCGACGGCTCCGAGCGTGTACGATACGCCACCGTCGAGGTCTACGTCGGCTTCGAGGAGGGGATCAGAGGCGTTGTTAGCAGGGTACACCTTTACGTTCCGGCTTCCTGCGGGAAGCGGTACATACGGCGAGACGGTTTTGAAGGGCACGTCGCTCAGGGTGCCGACGCGCTCGTCGTCCACGTAGACATCCATCTTAGGAGCGTCCGGGGACAAGTTCGCCATCCGGAACATGGCCTCTCGGCTCCTTCCCTCCTCCTGGGCCAGGGCCGGGACCGATAGGGCAAGCGTCGCAAAAAAGGCCGCAAGGAACACGAGGCTCCTGAGTAATAGAGATAACCCTTCAGAGAAACCTCCACCGATCCCGATGGTTCCTGGTTCGGTCTTTAGGTCTCGGGCACGC
>JAWWQA010000091.1:0-3508 GCA_033854695.1 Rubrobacteraceae bacterium | reverse complement strand
ATCCGCTGTGGGGCCTGCCTGAACGTCTGTCCCGTCTACAGGCAGACCGGCGGCCATGCCTACGGCTCGACTTACTCTGGCCCCATCGGCGCCGTGATAACGCCCCTCCTCAAAGGTGACGAGGAGGCCAAAGACCTGCCACACGCCTCGTCTCTGTGCGGTGCCTGCTCGGAGGCGTGCCCCGTGGGCATACCGCTGCACGACCTGCTGCTCAAGCTCCGCAACCGCCAGGTGGAGAGGGGATTGGTGGGCAAGGCACAAGAGATCGCGTTCAAAGGCTTCGAGAACACGATGAGGAGCCCGGTCCTGTATAAGATCTCCACCAAGGCAGGACGCGTAGCACAGAAGCCTCTCTTGCGAGGGAGCTCGGTCAGGCCCGTTCCCGGTCCCATGAGCGCTTGGACGAACTCCCGCGACCTCCCGCCGCTGGCGAAGAAGTCCTTCCGCGAACTCTGGAAGGAGGGCATCTAACGTGGCGGATCGGAGAGAGTTCCTGGAAGCAATCCGCCGCCGGACCGGACGGTACAAGCCTACCCACGCCCCCGACGCTGCCTGGACCCCAAAGGACACGCCGGCCGCGCATGAGCGGATCGAAGATCCTCCACTGCGCTTCCTAGAAGAGCTAGAGACTGTGGGTGGACATGGAAGGCGGGTAGCTAATATGGAGGAAGCCCGAGAGTACGTCGTGTCGCTTGCCAAAGAGCGGGACGCGAAGCTCCTCATCCGGTGGGACATCGAGGAGCTGGAGAGGCTCGGTGTGGACGGACCGCTAAAGAAGGCAGGCGTCGAGGTCGCGGTCTGGCGAGATCTCGCAGACTTCCGGGATGTTGCTGCCGGAGCGGATATCGGCCTCTCGACGGCGGAGTGGGCCATAGCCGAGACCGGCAGCCTGGTACTCACGAGCGGGCCGGGGCGAGGTCGCACCGTTACTCTCCTACCACCGACCTACGTGGCGGTGGTCACAACAGAGAAGGTTCTGCGCACTGTTCCAGAGGCCATCGAGAAGTACCCTGGAGATGGGGGATTACCTGCCAACGTTTGCTTCCATACCGGACCCAGCCGGTCTGGCGACATCGAGATGTCGCTGGCCATTGGGGTGCATGGGCCGGGGGATATGCACGTGGTTCTGGTAGGTTAGGGTGGTGAACTCCAACCCGATAAAAGAGGCCTGGGTCGAGGGCCGGACGGCATTCGGGCTGTGGTCGGCGATCCCTAACTCCTTCAGCGCCGAGCTTATGGCCGGTGCCGGCGTCGATTACGTGTGCGTGGATCAGCAGCACGGTCTAACAGATTATTCCTCGATGTTTCCTATGCTCCAGGCCATTGGTGCCGCGGGCGCTGCGCCGCTCACCCGCGTGCCCAAGAACGATTCTGCCCATATCGGGAGGGCCCTCGACGCCGGTGCTTTGGGCGTAATCGTTCCGCTCGTCAACAATGCCGAAGAGACTACCCGCGCCGTGGCGTCCTGCCGTTATCCGCCGCACGGAATTCGCTCCTACGGTCCCATCCGGGCGTCGAGCGTAATAGGGTCGAAAGACCCCGAAGATCTCGCCGGAGAGGTGCTATGCATCGTTATGGTCGAGACGAGCGAAGGGCTCGAACGGGTAGAGGAGATCGCCGCTACGCCCGGTCTGGATGGCATCTACATCGGGCCTGCCGACCTGGCTATCTCTCTCGGACTCCCACCCTCTACTAACGTGACAGAAGACGCCCACGTCGAGGCCGTGCGCCGGATCAGGGAGGTCTGCCACGAACACGGTATCGCCGCGGGTATGCACAGCGCAACGGGGGAGCAGGCAAAAAAACATGCGGAGGCGGGATTCGACATGGTGACCGTGGCGGCTGACGCGGCCCTCTTGAGAGATGCTGCCCGCCGGGAGGTGAGAGCGGCCCGCGGCGAATAGCCTCTCCAACCGACCTCAGGCTCTTCCGGCTACGTCGGAGTGACCGTTTCTTGCTTCGCTTCAAGCGTCGAAACCGCTTCGGTCCGCTCTTGTAGGAGTGATCACGGTTGTTTTTCGTATCCGGTGTTGTACGCTAGCTCGGCAGCCATAGCTTTTTGAGGAGCTTGTTTTTGAGAAGAATACTTTTCTTAGCTTTGTTTGTGGCGATCCTGAGCTCCTGTGGCGTTCAGTCCTCAACCTCGAATAACACTGCGCAAGCCAATGCTAGCGAAGAGACTACCTCCTTGAAAGAAGCTCTGGTTGGCGATGAAACCACCGAGCAGGAACCTGGCGACTCCACACCCGCCCCGGCGCACGCCTCTGATGCTCCTGAACCCACACAGAGTACGCTGACCGAACCGGCCACCGGCTCGTCCGGCATGGTCAGCTCCGCCAACCCGTACGCCACGCAGGCCGGTCTCGAGATCCTCGACGAAGGAGGGAATGCCTTTGACGCTGCGGTCGCGGTCGCCGCCGCCCTGAACGTCGTGGAGCCGATGATGTCCGGGGCTGGCGGGTACGGGGCGATAGTCATTTACGACGCCCAAGAAGGCCGGACGCGGTTCCTCGACACGGGTAGCAGGACGCCTGCGGCCCTGGATCCGGAGGTATTCCGCTCTTCGACGCCAAACTACCTGGATAACCGTTGCGGTGCGAAGGCCGTCGCCACGCCGGGCAACGTGAACGCGTGGGAGAGATTGTCCGAGGACTACGGAAAGCTCGATCGGCAGCGCCTCTTCGACCCCGCTATCAAGCTAGCCGACGAGGGGTTCGTCCTCGATAGAATCACCGCCGGCTGGGTTGCTGCGGCGTGGCCCGCGTTTCCCGAGTATGCGAAGGGCATCTATGGGAAAGACGGTGTGCCGCTGGGAGCGGGGGATACACTCGTGCAGAAGGACTTGGCCAGGTCTCTCGGTGTGATCGCCGAGCAGGGCGCTGGAGCGATGTACGAAGGCGAGCTGGGCCAGGAGATCGAAGCCGCCGTGCAAGAGAACGGTGGCTTCCTGACCCGCGACGATTTGCATAACAACCAGGCTCGGTGGAGGGACACCATCAGCATGGATTACCGTGGCTACGAGGTGGTCACGGCGCCGCCGCCGGCCACGTCGTGGGGCGCTCTCCTCCGGCTGGGAGTAATGAGCCAGTTCCGTCTGGAGCCCTCCGCTTACAACACTGTCTCTTACTTGCACACGTTCGCGGAGGCCAACAAGCAGGTCTCTCTGGCTACCCGAAATTACGCTGCAGACCCGGAGATAGCATCGACGCCGCTGGACATGCTGCTCTCGCAAGAGTACTGGGCCGAATTAGCCGCGAACATAAACCCTTCGCAGGCATCACCAAACTTCCCGTCCTCGTCGTTCGGCGCACCCACACCCTGCATACCACAGAGCTATACGGCACCTGCGTACGCGCCCACGGCTACTTCGGAGGCACAGTCGCACACTACGCACTTCGTCGTCGCGGATAAGGAGGGGAACGTGGTCAGCGCGACACAGACTCTGGGCGACATCTTTGGTAGCAAGGTAATGCCAGAAGGCACAGGCATCTGGCTCAACGACGCAATT
>JAWWQA010000090.1:0-5273 GCA_033854695.1 Rubrobacteraceae bacterium | reverse complement strand
GACCGCCGATCTGTTCGTGAGCGTGCAGAACCCCCTGGCCTTGGGTGAGCACGGCGAGCCGCAGCCCGATCTTACACTCGTGCGGAGGCGCAGGGATCGCTCAGGCACGCCTGTCCCCGAGGAGGTGTTGCTGGTCGTGGAGGTTGCCGACA
Organism: Rubrobacteraceae bacterium; assembly: GCA_033854695.1. Taxonomy (GTDB): domain Bacteria; phylum Actinomycetota; class Rubrobacteria; order Rubrobacterales; family Rubrobacteraceae; genus Rubrobacter_F. The sequence continues at coordinate 5,121 of JAWWQA010000090.1, read as the reverse complement.
CCTCCCTCACCTGCGACCGTGAGCGCAAGCTACCCCTGTATGCCGAGGCCGGCATCCCCGAGGCGTGGCTGGTGGACCTGAACGCCGGCACGATCGAGATGTACTCGGAACCGGGGCCTAATGGCTACGGAAGGGTCGCCCGTTTCGGGTGCGAACGTAGGGTCGTCTCGGTTACCGTGCCGGGGCTCGCCTTCGACGCCGCCGAGGCCCTGCCGCCCGAAAGATAGAGGGTTTGGAGCGAGCCGCTTGTCTCCTTAACTTGCGGACTTGCTCCGGGCCTGTGGGACCTCCGTCGTCCCTTCGCCGTTCTGTTCCTCAGGGTCGTAGGCCAGGTTGGGGGCGAGCCACTTCTCGGCTTCTTCGAGCGTCATGCCCTTGCGCTCGGCATAGTCGGAGACCTGATCCCGGCCTATCTCGGCGACACCAAAGTATCGGGAGTCCGGGTGGGAGAAGTAGTAGCCGCTGACCGCCGCGCCCGGCCACATGGCGCAGCTCTCGGTGAGCGTGATGCCGGCGTTTTCCTCCACGTCCAAGAGGTCCCAGAGAGTGCGCTTCTCGGTGTGCTCCGGGCAGGCCGGGTAGCCGGGGGCGGGCCGGATGCCGCGGTACTCCTCCCGGATGATGGCGTCCGTGGCCAGGTCCTCATCCCTTGCGTAGCCCCAGAACTCCTTGCGCACCCGCTCGTGCATCAGCTCGGCGAACGCCTCCGCCAGACGGTCGGCCAGGGCCTTGACCATTATGGCGTTATAGTCGTCGTGCTCTTCCTTGAAGCGCTGTGCGGCCTCGTCCGCGCCGATACCGGCGGTAACTGCGAAGAGGCCTATGTGGTCTTCGAGGCCGATGTCCTTCGGGGCTACGAAGTCCACCAGGGACTGATTTGGGCGGCCCGGCGGCTTGGCCTTCTGCTGGCGCAGGAAGTGCAAGGTGGTCAGCACCTTCTCGCGCGACTCGTCGGTGTAGACTTCCACGTCGTCGTTTGGCAGGGCGCTGGCCGGGAAGAGCCCAAAGACGGCGCGGGCCTCCAGCCACTTCTCCTCGATGATGCGGTCCAGCAGAGACTGGGCGTCGTCGAAGAGCTTGCGGGCCTCCTCGCCTTTCTCGGGGTCGTCGAATATCTTCGGGTAGCTGGCTTTTAGCTGCCAGGAGTGGAAGAAGGGTGTCCAGTCTATGTAGTTCCGGATCTCCTCCAGTGGGTAGTCGTCGAACGTGCGGACGCCGAGGACGTTGGGCTTCGGCGGGATATACCCGTTCCAATCTATCTTTATTTTGTTGGCTCGCGCCTTCTCCAGGGTGGCGAGCTTGGTGCGGGAGCGGCGTCCGGCGTGCTTGACGCGCACCTGCTCGTAGTCGGCGGCGATCTGCTCGGCGTATTGGGCTCTGCGGCCCTCGCTTACCAGGTTCTGGGCCACGCCCACGGCCCGCGAGGCGTCCTTGACGTGGATCGTGGGGTGTTCGTAACCCGGTGCGATCTTGACCGCCGTGTGTGTCTGCGAGGTCGTCGCCCCGCCGATAAGCAGTGGGATCGTGAACCCCTCGCGCTGCATCTCCTTCGCGTTATGCACCATCTCGTCTAAGGAAGGCGTGATCAGGCCTGAGAGCCCGATAATGTCGGCGTTCTTCTCCCTGGCTGTCTCCAGAATTTTCGCCGACGGCACCATCACCCCGAGGTCAATCACGTCGAAGTTGTTGCACTGCAAGACAACCCCGACGATGTTCTTCCCGATGTCGTGAACGTCGCCCTTAACGGTCGCCATCACGACTGTGCCGTTAGGCTTCCGGGCCTCGCCCTTCTCCGCCTCGATAAACGGTATGAGGTATGCAACTGCCCTCTTCATCACGCGCGCACTCTTTACCACCTGTGGCAAGAACATCTTGCCCGCGCCGAAGAGGTCCCCGACAACGTTCATCCCGTCCATGAGAGGACCTTCGATCACCTCTATCGGACGGTCGAACTGCTGGCGCGCCTCTTCCGCGTCCTCCTCGGCGTGATCGGCGATGCCCTTGACGAGCGCGTGCTCTAGCCGCTTCGCCACCGGCCACGTCCGCCACTCCAGGTCCTTCTCGTTCCCGGAGGCGTCGCCCTGACCCCGGTACTTCTCGGCCAGCTCCAAGAGGCGCTCGGTGGAGTCATCCCTGCGGTTTAGCACTACGTCCTCGACGGTCTCGCGCAGCTCCTTGTCTATGTCATCGTAGACGGCGAGTTGGCCGGCGTTCACGATTCCCATCGTCAGGCCGGCGGTTATGGCGTGGTAGAGGAAGACAGCGTGGATCGCCTCGCGCACCGGGTTGTTGCCACGGAACGAGAAGGAAACGTTTGAGATGCCGCCCGAGGTCTTGGCGTGAGGGAGGGTCTCGGAGATCTCACGCACCGCCTCGATGAAGTCCACGCCGTAGTTGTTGTGCTCCTCGATGCCGGTGGCGATGGCGAAGACGTTGGGGTCGAAGATGATGTCCTCTGGCGGAAAGCCGACCTCCTCGGTGAGGAGGCGGTAGGCACGGGTGCAGATCTCGACCTTATGCTCCTTCGTGTCCGCCTGGCCCTTCTCGTCGAAGGCCATCACGATCACGGCTGCACCATACTTTCTAAGGAGCTTCGCCTGCCGGACGAACTCCTCCTCGCCCTCCTTCATGCTGATGGAGTTGACCACCGGCTTGCCTTGCACGCGCTTGAGGCCCGCCTCGATGATGGACCACTTGGAGGAGTCGATCATCACGGGCACCCGTGAGATGTCCGGCTCGGAGGAGACGAGGTTGAGGAAAGTGACCATCGCCTCCTCGCCGTCAAGCATTCCCTCGTCCATGTTGACGTCGATCATCTGGGCGCCGTTCTCCACCTGCTGTGCAGCCACCTCCAGCGCCGTCTCGTAGTCGTCGTTAAGGATCAAGTCCTTGAACCGCGCCGACCCCGTAACGTTCGTCCGCTCCCCGACGTTCACGAAAAGAGAGTCCGGACCTATGTTGACCGCTTCGAGCCCGGAGAGACGCAGCTTGCGCGGAAGCTCCGGCACCTCTCGCGGCGCATGTCCGGCGACGGCCTCGGCTATGGCCTTGATGTGCTCCGGCGTGGTGCCGCAACAGCCGCCTACGATGTTCAGCCAGCCGTTCGCGGCCCACTCCCCGATCTCGGCGGCCATGTGCTCGGGGCTCTCGTCGTACTCGCCGAACTCGTTGGGCAGCCCGGCGTTCGGGTACGCGCTCACGTGGGTCTCGGCGATCCTCGAGAGCTCTTCGATGTACTGTCGAAGCTCCTTCGATCCCAGAGCGCAGTTGAGGCCTACGCTGATGGGCTCGGCGTGGCGCACGGAGTTCCAGAACGCTTCCGTCACCTGCCCCGAGAGCGTGCGCCCGCTCGCGTCGGTGATGGTGCCCGAGATCATGATCGGTACGTCGAGGTTCTCCTCTTCTAGATACTCCTTGATCGCGAAGATTGCAGCCTTCGCGTTCAGAGTGTCGAAGATCGTCTCGACGAGCAGCAGGTCCGCGCCGCCCTCCACGAGCCCCCTCGCGGCCTCCTTATACGCTGCGGCGAGCTCATCGAAGGAGACGTTCCTGAAGCCAGGGTTGTTCACGTCCGGGGAGAGGGAGGCCGTGCGGTTGGTGGGGCCGAGAGCGCCTGCCACGAAGCGTGGCTTGTCCGGTGTCTTCTCCGTGAAGCCGTCCGCCGCCTCGCGGGCGACGCGCGCAGCCTCGTAGTTCAGCTCGTAGGCCAGGTCCTCCATCTTGTAGTCTGCCTGGGCGATGGACGTCGAGCTGAAGGTGTTGGTCTCGACGATGTCTGCGCCAACTTCCAGCACGGCCTCATGGATGTCGCGGATGATCTGAGGCTGGGTGATGGAGAGCAGGTCGTTGTTGCCCTTGAGCTGACCGGGATGGTCGGTGAAGCGCTCTCCCCGGTAGTCTTTCTCCTCCAGCTCATAGCTCTGGATCATAGTACCCATCGCGCAGTCCAGGAGTAGGATGCGCTGCTTCAGCAGAGCTCGGAACTCCGAGATCCGGGCTTCTCTCTCTTTGTTGATCGTGCGTTCGAGAACCATAGACCTTTCTCTCTTGTTAATTACCTGAAATTTCTCCAGGAACCCTTCTTGACGTCAGCTCTCAGCTTTCTTGGACGATTGGTTCTATTACATCCCCGGCTAGATGAGGCATCGAGGCCGGTGGCATCAGGGTGAACGTCCTGATTGTAGCGAATGGCGCCGTGGATGAACTGGGGCAGACCAGGGTTGGGGTAGGCGGCAACCGGCCCGGACTCAGCGGCCATCTGCTCGATTATCTCGAGCATTCGCTGAGGGCCGACGGTGCAGTTAGTGCCGACGAGAGCCGGCTTTAAACCGTCGGAACTCCAGGAGGAGATCTCACGAGCCACCCGCGCCGGCAGCCCTGCAGCGAGCGTCTCCCCGTCCTCGATGAAGGTCTTGTACGCGAGGACGGGCACTCCCAAGGAGCTAACCGCCTCGTATGCCAGCCTGAGCTCGGCGAGGTCTGTAAAGGTCTCCAGCAGTAGCACGTCGGCCCCACCTTCGAGGAGGGCCTCGGCCTGCTCTGTGAAGAGATCCTTTGCCTCGTCGGGGAGGATGGGGCCTATGGGGGCTAAAGGACGCCCCAAGGGTCCAACAGAGCCGAGGACAAAGGCGTCTTCCCCCGTGGGAAGAACGTTGACGGCTTCGCACGCCAGGCGGGCTCCTTCGACGTTGATCTCTCGCGTCTTCTCTTCGAGGTTGTAGTCGGCGAGCTTGAGGCGGTTGGCCAGGAAGGTGTTGGTCTCTATGACCTGCGCGCCGGCGCGCAGGTACTCTTCGTGGACGTCCCGGACGATTTGGGCGTGGGTGAGGTTGGCCTTATAGTAAGGTTGGTCGACCCCGCGATCGGCGAGGAGCGTACCTATCGCGCCGTCCCCGATGAGTAGACGCCCGACGAGCTTTTCCCTGATATCCAGCAACTTCTCCCTGGTATCCAACAAGACACAAACCTCCCTCTCATAGGCGCGCCCTACCCGGGACAGAAACGAGAGATGTGGCCGAAAATGCCTTTCGCACCTCATCTCTCGGAGTTCTCTCCGCGGGAGTTGGCACCTGCCACAGCCCTCAGAACATCCTATTCCTTCGGACCATCGGTTGCCGCGGC
>JAWWQA010000089.1:0-15084 GCA_033854695.1 Rubrobacteraceae bacterium | reverse complement strand
CCCGGTTGGGCGTCCGTGGCTACGTGGACAGCGTGGCCGCTCCAGGTCTCTCCGACAGCCTTTCTTTCTTCGCCGGTGCGGGCATGGCGAACGTAGATCTCCTCGACCGAGCCGATCTTGCGCTGGTTTCTTCTGAAGGCGTTCTGCTCGATAGCTCGTAAGACCTCGATGAACCTCCTCTGAGCCAGGTCTTCGGGCACCGTCTCTGGCAGCACAGCCGCCTCGGTCCCGCGCCTCGGGGAGAACTTGAAAACGTATGCCGAATCAAAAGAACAATCCTCTACGAGCTTCAAGGTCTCCTCGTGGTCTTCCTCGGTCTCGCCCGGGTGGCCGACTATGATGTCGGTGCTCAAGGTCCCGTCCGGGACGGACTCTCTGAAGACCTCGATCTTACGCCGATACCTGTCGGACTTGTAGCCCCTGTGCATGACCTTCAGCATCCGGTCAGAACCTGACTGCACCGGTAAATGGAGCCTCTTTACTATCGTGTCCTTCTCCCCGATAAGTCTGAGCGTCCGATCCTCCATGTTCGACGGGTGGCTCGTCGTAAACCACACCCTCGGTGCCTCATCCGCTACCCGCTCCAATAGGTCGCAGAATCTGTTGCCACTCTCTCGCCAGGCATCTACCGTCTGCCCGAGCAGCGTCACGTACCTCGTGCCGGAATATACCAGGCGTCGGACCTCCTCGATTACATTCTCCATCGGCCGGCAGACCATCCTGCCTCGCACCGACGGTACCACGCAGTAGCTGCACTTGTAGTTGCAGCCGGTCATTATCGTGACAAACGCTGTGTGTTCGCCCTCGGTCCCCGGCAACTCCGGCGTGTACGTTTCTTCCATCCCTGGTAAACCCACGAACTCTGCTAGCTCGTAAGTATTATGAGTACCTAGCACGAGGTCTATGCCGTAGGTGTGTTCTAGCTCCCGGGATTCCTGGGCGGCGCCTATGCAGCCGGTGAGGGCCACTTTTTTGACGCGGCCCTCTTTCTTGAGGCGGTTAAGTTCGCCGAGGTGGCCACGGACGCGATCGACGGCGTTCTCACGCACGTAGCAGGTGTTCAGGACCACGAGATCGGCGTCTTCATAGCGCTGAACCTCGGTGTAACCGGAGTCCAGGATCATACGGCGCATCCGGTCCGAGTCGTGGACGTTCATCTGGCAGCCAAATGTTCTTATGCACGCCGTCTTCGATGCGCCCCCCGAAGGCTTGGTAAAGATACGTTCTGGTGCAGGAGCGCGAGAGGGTTTTTTGACGAGTGGTATCGGGGCTACGTTGTTAGGGGCGGGCGCATTCCTATCGATTTTGTTACTCATACTCTTCCTCCGGTTCGTAAACGCGGGCTCTCAAAGTCAACTCCCCAGGGCGCGTCTCAACGTCGAGCCCCGCTAACTCCAGGTAGCTCAACCTCGCCGCCCGTAGCAGAACGCCGCGGATCTCCGCAAGATCCTCAGCCTCCACTGAGAGTATAGGTCCTCCAAGCCCATCCCGCCTCGCAGTGCGAGAGCGAGAACCGTCGCCATCGGCTATAACCGATGGCGCGGCCACCTCCTCAGCCGGCGAAACCTCGCCCGCAATGATCCTCTGCACCGTCCTCAAAGATACCTCCAGTCCCAATCCCAATGCAGCTTCCCACATGCGTACCGCCCCCCCTCCCTTACCCTTCTTCTTACCTTCATACTTGTGGTTTTGTATTATGCGATCTTTCAAGAGACGAGCGAGGATACGGGCGGGTGACGCGTGATAGAGGTGCGCTGGCTTGGATCTGGCGGCGAACCTGGCCAGGGTGGCGGGGAAGTTGGTCTTGGAAGGACGGGAGCCGGATTGGAGGCTTTTTTCGGGGAGGGTATGGGTGTCGAAGACGGCCCTTATGGCAGTAGGCGAGGAGGTCGAGAGGACTTCGACGGAGAGCGCCCTGTTACGCAGGTGGTAGAGGGAGAGGCCGGCGCCATGAGGTACACCGTCTTCTCGATCAGCAACTTCGGTAACGGGGTCGAGATGCCGGCTGGTGACGCCGGGCTCGAAGACGAGGTGCTTATGAGTTTCAGGGATACCACGGCCGTCATCGACGACGACGAGGGTTCGATAGCGGCGGGCCCTCAACGAGGAGGCAACGTAGATGTTGCGGGCGCCGGCGTCGCGAGAGTTTCGCAACAGCTCGACGAGGGCCTCCTCGACTGAGCGAAGCCGCCCCGGGCTACGACGAACCCCTTCGACGCCGGACAAACGGGCGAAGCCCGATCCAAGATCCCTGTACGGTCCTTCCAAAGCGTTCGCGCCGTCCGAGCTTCCCTAGCGGGCCACCTCAGTGACGCGGCTCTCGCGGATGACGGTGACTTTAATCTGGCCTGGGTACTCGAGGTCACTCTCTATCTGCTTGCTTATGTCGAAGGCCAGCTTGGCCGCGATGCGGTCGTCCACCTCGGAAGGCTGGACCATCACCCGGATCTCGCGTCCCGCCTGGATGGCATAGGCCTTGTCGACTCCGCGGTGACTGAGCGCGAGGTCCTCAAGAGAACGCAGTCGCTCGATGTAGGTCTCCGTCATCTCGCGCCTCGCGCCCGGGCGGGCCGCCGAGACAGCGTCGGCCGTCGCGACCAGCACGTCCTCCACGGTCTCCATCTCGATCTCGTGGTGGTGGGCGGAGATAGCGCGCACGACATCGTCGGACTCGCCCGACTTCTTAGCGAACCTGCCGCCGATGAGGGCATGGGTCCCTTCGACCTCGTGGTCTATCGCCTTACCGACATCGTGCAACAGAGCCGCACGGCGGGCAATCTTCACGTTGGCGCCGAGCTCGGACGCCATCATGCCGCACAGGTTCGCCACCTCGACAGAGTGGGCGAGGACGTTCTGGCCGTAAGAAGTACGAAACTTCAAAGCGCCAAGAAGACGAATCAGGTCACCGTGCATGCCGCCGGAGATCTTGGCATCGTAGAGAGCCTGGCGACCAGCGCTCTTCAGCTCCTTCTCGACATCCTTTCTGGCCTTGGAGACGACCTGCTCTATGCGTCCCGGGTGGATGCGCCCGTCCTGGACCAGCTGCTCCATGGCGACCCGCCCGATCTCACGCCGCACCGGATCAAAGCACGAGATGACTACCGTCTCCGGCGTGTCGTCGATAATGACATCCACCCCGGTAGCCGCCTCGAACGCCCGGATGTTCCTTCCCTCGCGTCCGATCACACGCCCCTTCATGTCGTCCGAAGGCAGCGCTACGGCCTTCACCGTCGACTCGGCTGTAATATCGGAGGCCAGCCGTTCCATCGTGGTGGCCGTGATGCGACGCGCCTCCGCATCTGCCTTCTCCTCCGCCTCCAGGGTTCTATCACGCACCACGCGCCCGAGCCTGTCCTCGAGCTCCATCTCGAGGTTGCTGAACAACCTGCGTTCAGCCTCGGCCTTTGTGAGCCCCGAAACCTCTTCGAGAGCCCGGATCTGGTCGGCCTCACGAGCCTCTAACTCGGCGGCTCGTTCGCGCAAAGCTGCTTCCCGGCCTGCCAGCTCTCGCCGGGTCTGATCTAGTTCCGAGTCGCGGCGGTTGAGCGCGGCATCGCGATTGTCTAGCCGTTCCTCGAGACGGACCAGCTCTGCACGCCTGGCCCGGACCTCCGCCTCGGCCTCGTCCTTGACCGCCAGCGCCGCCTCCTTGGCAGAGAGCTCGGCCTCCCGACGCGCCGTCTCAGCGGAGCGCTGAGCGTCCTCGATTATGGAGCGGGCGTCGGCGCGGGCGTCGGCCTGGCGCGCCGTCATCCTCGATTTGCAATAAAAGTATCCTGCAGCAAGGCCGAGCACAAGGGCGGCGGCCAGCCCCAGGACCAGCAATACAACGTTCATGTAGATTTTCCTCCAAAAGTCGCCCGCCGCGGCGACCGGGTCCCTACAACCCCATCGCCACGGCGGCGGTCGGTATACTCCGGTCGTTACTAGTCGGCTTCCTGGCGATACTCGTGGGCGATCTCGGCGCAGACCTCGGCCGAGTAGCCCCTCCGCATCAGAAACCCGTAGACCCGGCGCGCCTGGGCGTCGGATCTCTTGTTTGTATTATACCGCCGTTGCGCGATCGCGCGTGCCGATTCGTACTCGTAGCGCCCGGAGAACTCCTCGTCCACGGTCTCCCGTGCGAGCTCTTCGTCGACCCCGGCCCGTCTGAGGTCCCCATAGATTCTGCGTGGCCCGTACTTGCGCGCCTTGCCACGCACCGCCTCCCGGGCGAAGCCCTCGTCGTCTAGGTACCCGAGTTCCTCCAGACGCCCGACCACCCCGTCTACGGTCTCCTCGACGTAACCAGCCCGCGTGAGCCTCTCGCGCAGCTCGCGGGCAGATCTTGCCCGGTATCCCAAGACGTTCAGCGCCTGGTTCATCGCCAGCGGCCTCTCCCCCACCACCCTCGCCTGGGCAAGCTCCTCGCACGAGAACGTAGCCCCCTCACAGAGGCCACGCTCCGCAGCTATCCCTGCATCCAACTCGGCCCAGAACCCGCCGTCGACGAAGATTCTGGCCCTGCCGCGGTGCTCGCGAACGCCGGTTACGACCGGCACCTGGCCCTCTGAAAGCCCTGGAGTAGAGTACCTGGACCGCGAAGTCCTCAGACCAAACGTTCCGCAGGCTCCTCAGCGCCTTCGCACTCTGCGGCCTCCTGCTGCCCGTCGGAGAATGCGTCCGGACGCTCGAGACCAAGCTTCTCATAGATCTCGGCGAGGATGCGCCCGCGCACCTCGTCATTATCCTTAAGAAACTGTTTGGCATTCTCGCGGCCCTGCCCCAGCCTCTCGTCCCCGTAGGCAAACCAGGCACCGGACTTCTGCACTACCTCATGGGTAAGACCCATATCCAGGATGCTCCCCTCCCTGGAGATACCCTCGCCGTACATGATGTCGAACTCAACCACCTTGAACGGCGGGGCCACCTTGTTCTTGACGACCTTGACCTTAGTCTGGTTGCCAACCGTGTCGTTGCCGACCTTCAACGCCCCTATGCGCCTTATATCCAGCCTGACACTCGCATAGAACTTCAGAGCACGCCCACCCGGCGTCGTCTCCGGCGATCCGAACATAACCCCGATCTTCTCCCGGAGCTGGTTGATGAAGATCGCCGTCGTCCCCGAACGTGAGAGAGAGCCAGAAAGCTTCCTCAAAGCCTGACTCATAAGTCGAGCCTGAAGCCCCACGTGCGAGTCTCCCATCTCACCTTCAATCTCAGCTCTAGGCACGAGGGCGGCGACAGAGTCGATGACGACGAGGTCTAGGGCGCCCGAGCGGACTAAAGTATCGGCGATCTCCAGGGCCTGTTCGCCGTTGTCAGGCTGGGAGAAGTAGAGGTTTTCGAGGTCGACGCCGATGGCTTCGGCGTAGGTTGGATCGAGGGCGTGCTCAGCATCGATGAAGGCGGCGAGGCCGCCCGTTTTCTGGGCCTCGGCGATGATGTGCAGGGCGAGGGTGGTCTTACCGCTCGATTCTGGACCGAAGATCTCGACGATGCGACCCTTTGGCACACCGCCGACTCCTAAAGCAAGGTCGAGCGCCAAGGCGCCCGTCGAGATCGAAGCTACCTTGCGGCGGGGCCCCTCGTCGCCCATGCGCATGATCGAACCCTTGCCGAACTGTCGCTCTATTTGAGAGACGGCGGCGCCTATCGCCTTCGTCTTGTCCATGGTTGCATCCTCCAAAAAACGGCTCGCGCTGATACTTGCTTTCTAAGCGAATTATACTGCAGGCTACGATGCCTCCCAAGACGGAAAACGGGAGGATGTTAGGGAGAGTAGGACGCTCCTAACCTCCGGGCTTAACCGGGAAGTCACGGGTCACAGGTTGGCCCAACCTGCCCAGGCGGCCGAAGTTCTGGCCGTTGACCTCGACCTCGACAGCGCCGCCGTTTGCGGTAGAGATGGTGAGTACGTTTTGCGCCTCGAACGTCTGGGAGAATCCGGGTTGCGCGACCCCATCATAGACGACTGCCTTGTCGGCATAGATGGTCATCCCCGCGGGGCTGTCGAGGACTTTGACCGTCGCCGGCACCGTCTGGGGGACGGCTTCCGCTTTGTCAGTGCTTTCTTTCGTGCCGGTCGTCGTTTCCGCAGCCGGTGCTTCCTGCTGCGAGGGGCTTTGCGAGGGGCTTGGGTCGGGCTGCTGCTGGGCAACGGGTTCCTTGGGAGCCTCCTCCGCTGCACTGCCCGCCGAACGGGAACCGATGTAGTAGAGGACGCCTATCACCGTGGCGAGCACAAGCAGGGCAAGCATGATGGTGAGAATGGTAGCCCCAGAGATTCTCTGTCGGCCGGCGTCACCTATGCCGCCCGGGGTTATCAAGGGCTGCTCGAAGCTGCTCTGCGCAGGGCCTTCATAGTCGATCTGCCGGTCCCGGCGCGGCGACCGGAGGTCCTTGAGCTCGCGGGAGAGCCGTTCGCCGTCGAGGCCCAGGAAATTCGCGTAAGTCTTCAAGAAGCCCCGGGCGTAGACGGGGTCCGGGAGCACAGTGGGGTCTTCGCGCTCCAGACCCTCGAGGTAGCGCGTCCGGATCTTGGTGGCCTGCTCGACCTCTTTGAGCGAGAGGCCTTTCTCCAGGCGTTTCTTCTCAAGGATCTGGCCTATCTGCCCCCCGGCCTGTCCGTTGTCTTGATCTCCTGCGTTCATGATACGGAGAGTATCACAAAGCATAGAGCAATCGCGCGTCTCTCCCTAGACGCCTCCGTCCGGTGGGCTCGCGGGATCTTCTCGCCCGTCTCCTTCGGACGGTTTACGTACCCCCTCCCCGTCGAAGATGCGTCCGAGGTCCAGCTCGGTGGCGACGACCGCGCGGCTCTTGGAGCCCTCGTAGGGGCCTACTACGCCCTTACGTTCGAGGGCGTCGATGATGCGGCCAGCTCGGGAGTAGCCGACCCGGAAGCGCCGCTGCACCGCGCTCACAGAAGCCTGCTGCGTGGCAACCACGAAGCTCGCCGCCTCCGGGATGAGGTCGTCCTCAGGCTCGGCGGTCTCTTCCTTTCTCTGCTTCGCCTCGGTCACCTCTTCGATATAGCGCGCCTGGGCACCAGCGGCACATGCGGAGACTACGCGGTCGACCTCGGCCTCGGAGATGTAGGCGCCCTGGACGCGAGACGGACGCAAGGCCGAGACGGGCTTGAAGAGCATATCGCCCTGGCCCAGGAGGGCTTCCGCCCCGGGGGCGTCCAGTATCACGCGCGAGTCAATCTGGCTGGAGACGGCGAAGGCGATGCGGCTTGGGACGTTAGCTTTGATCATGCCCGTGATCACGTCCACACTCGGCCTCTGCGTGGCCACGACGAGGTGTATCCCCACTGCCCGTGCCTTTTGGGCGAGCCTTATCACCGCATCCTCGACCTTGGCCGCAGCCGTCATCATGAGGTCCGCGAGCTCGTCTATGACGACCACCACGTACGGCATCGCCTTCTCGCTCCGGTCGTTGTAGCCCTCAATAGAACGCACCCCCATCTTCTCCAGGACCTCGTAGCGGCGCTCCATCTCAGAGACGGCCCAGGTGAGAGCATTCGCCGCCTTTTTCGGGTCCGTGACGACAGGAGTTATGAGGTGCGGTATCCGAGCGAACTGCGAGAGCTCGACCCTTTTCGGATCTACGAGGATCATCTTCACTTGCCGGGGATCGGTGGTGAGGAGGAGCGATATTAGGAGGCCGTTGAGCATGACGCTCTTGCCGGCACCGGTCGTACCCGCCACCAGGAGGTGCGGCATCTCGGCAAGATCGAAGAACACCGCCCGCCCGGAGATGTCCTTGCCCAGGCCCACCGGCAGGCTCCAATCGTTCGCGTCCGGGTACTCGTGGAAGACATCGCCTAAAGTGACAATGGCCGGTTTGGTATTCGGTACCTCGACGCCCACGGCGCTCTTACCAGGGATAGGGGCCAATATCCGGACCTCCGTCGCCGCCAGGGCGTAGGCTATGTCTTGCTGGAGGTTCCTGACCTTGCCGACCTTGACGCCACTCCCCAAGCGTAGCTCGTAACGCGTCACCCGGGGCCCCACGACCGCCCGCACCACGTGCGCCTCCACCCCGAGCTCGGAGAGGGCGCGCGTGAGCCTGCGGCTGGTCCCCTCAGCATCGTGCTCGGGGTCGCTACGACCGAGCTCCAAGAGTGAGAGAGGAGGCGGCGCATATTCCCCGGGCATGAGCTGCTCCCGCCCTTCGTCAAAGCCCAAATCGTCTCGCCGCTCCGGCAACACGACCTCGAACGTCTCCTCATGTTCGTTCTCCTCATCCACCGACTCCTCGGACGCTGCAACGACGGGCGTCTTCGGGGGCGCGGTTTTCCGAGTGGCCGGGCGGTCCTCCCTCTCAGGGCGACCCCGGAGGCGCTCTTCTCGGAGCATCCGCACTTTGGAAGAGAGGATACGGTAGAGGAAATGCGCAGCGTTGCCTGCTGCCTCGGCAGCTGCACTGAGGGTTACGCCGGTCAAGAGAGAGAAGCCCACAGCGTAGAGAGCGCAGAGTACAAGGGCGGCCCCTATGGGACCACCGATAGTATGTACAGACGCGTAGAGCCCGCTTCCAAGGAGACCGCCGCCGTCGGAGTAAGCAGCCAAGGTCGTGGCGGTTGCGAGCAAGATCAGGGTCGCGCCCAGGGTTCTCCCCCGGGGCAGAGACCCGAGCAACACGAGCAAGCCGGCGAGTGCCGCCAGCGGGGGCAGCGCGACGCCGGCCAGCCCTAAGAGGTACGTCACGGCGGCGAAGCCGGCCTCTCCCAGAAACGCTCCCCGGCCCGTGAGGAATGCCGCGGTAAAAAACAACCCTGCGACGAGCAGAGAGATGCCCACGACCCCCCGGGAGAAGGTTTCCCGTACTCTAAAAACCGCCCCTATTCCGCTCTTTGTGCGGGAGGCAGAGCCGCGCTTCCTCGTGCCTGAAGACCTTTTTGCGGACCCGCCAGGGGCTCTTCGCGCGGACCGTTTTCTCGTAGTCATAGACTTCAGTCTAGCGCAGAAAAGATGTTTCCAGAGGCGGACACGCTATGTAGTGTAGATACTCCCCTAGACCTCAACTATTAGCGGGAGGATGATCGGGCGCTTGCGCGTCTTCTGAGAGAGGAAGGCCGAGAGATCCTTGCGTATAGCCTTCTTCAGCTCACTCCAGTCGGTGACGTGCCGATCGGCGGTACGTTGGAGGGTTTGCGTGACGACACCGATCGCCTCGTCAACCAGACCATTCTGGGACTGCGGATCGACGAAGCCGCGTGAGATCACGTCCGGCGGGCCAAGAAGCTCGCCGTTCTGAGCGTTGATGCGGGCGATGACTATGAACATCCCCTCCTCGGAGAGCTGCTGCCGCTCGCGCATGATCGACTCGGACGTGTCCGCGACGCTCCCGGCATCCACGAGGAACATCCCCGCTGAGACGGGATCCAGCCGCCTCGCCTCGCCATCACGGAACTCCAGCCGGTCACCGTTCTCAAGGAGGAAGATATTTTCCTCGGGGATGCCCATGCCTATGGCTGTATTCGCATGGTGCCTGAGGTGCCTGAACTCGCCGTGCACCGGGACGAGGAACTTGGGTTTGAGGAGCGAGAGCACGAGCTTCTGCTCCTCTTGAGCAGCGTGGCCCGAGACGTGCACCGCCCGCAGGGGACTGTAGAGCACATCGGCGCCCCGCTTCATGAGGTTGTTTATCGTGCGCGAGACTCCCCGCTCGTTGCCCGGGATCGGGTGGGCCGAGATGATCACGACGTCGCCCGGGCCCACCTCGATCGTCCGGTGAGTGCCGGCGGCGATGCGACTCAAGGCCGCCATAGGCTCGCCCTGGGAGCCGGTGGTCAGTATCACGATGTCACCATCCGGCACCCGGTTTACGTCCCGCTGATCCACGTACATTGCCTGCGGCAGGTCCAGGTAGCCCAGCTCACGCGCAATCTGCACGTTGCGGATCATGGATCTCCCCGTTACGCCGACGAGCCTGCCGTGGGCCTTGGCCGCCTCGACGACCTGGCTCACGCGATGTATGTGCGAGGCGAACGAGGCGACGATGATCCTCCCCTCCGTCTTCTCGAAAACGTCGTTGAAGGTATCGGCGACGATCCTCTCGCTCGGCACGTATCCGGGCCGCTCGGAGTTGGTCGAGTCCCCAAAGTAGGCGAGGACGCCCTCCTCTCCCAAAGACGCATAGCGCGCCAGGTCCATCGGCTTGCCCTCTATCGGCGTCAGGTCAATCTTGTAGTCGCCGGAGAAGAGGATGATGCCCGCGTTCGTGCGCAGCACGACAGCCACCGCATCTGGGATAGAGTGGTTGACGTTGATGAACTCCAGGCCGAAGCCGCCGAGTTTCATAGTATCGCCGGCCTTGACCTCCCTGAGGTCCCCCTTCTTGATGCCGAACTCGGCGAGCTTGGGGCGCACGAGACCCAGGGTGAGCTTCGTAGCGTATACGGGGACGTTGAACTCTCGCAAGAGGTACGGCAGGGTGCCAACGTGGTCCTCGTGCCCGTGGGTGAGCACGATGCCCTTGAGCTCGTCCCGGTGCTCCCGGAGGTAGGAGAAATCCGGCAAGACAAGGTCTATGCCCGGCATCTCTTCGTCCGGGAAGGCCATGCCGGCGTCGATCAGTACGATCCCACTCTCCTGCCGCACGGCGGTCATATTTTTGCCGATCTCCCCCAGTCCACCAAGGGGAATTACCTGCAAAGTATTTTTGTCTAACAGTGCTGATTACCTCCTTTAAAAGCTGGTCAGCCGGTCAGCATTTCAGCTTGCCAGCTTTTTGGTTTTTCGCTCTTTGCCGAACGCTCGCAAGCCGTTCGCCTTTCTCTCTAACCGTTTCCTCAAAAAGACTACCCTTTCGCCTCCCATGGCTTACCTAACCAGCTCTAAGCAGCCAGGTACTTCCCCAGGTCAAGCTCCTTAGGGCCGACCGCCGCGAGGTACATGTCATCCAGTTTCAGATAATCGTTTGCGAGCCGCTTTATCTCATCGGCGGTCACCGCGTCGACGCGGGTGGAGATCTCCTCTGGCGTCAAGAGTTCCACGCCCGTTATGACGCTCCGACCGATGCGGGTCATCCGCGCGGCTGTGCTCTCGAGCGCGAGGATAGTCGCGCTCTTGAGCTGCTCCTTGGTGCGCTGCAGTTCCTCCTCGGTTACGGGCTCCTCCCGGATCCTGCCGAGCTGCTCGGAGATGACCTTCACGGCTTCCTCAACGTGACCGGTCGTGGACCCGACGTACATCTTGATGGCGCCCGCGTCCGAGTAACCATGATGGTATGAGTACACGGCGTAGGCGAGGCCTCGCTTCTCGCGAACCTCCTGGAAAAGTCGGCTGCTCATCCCGCCGCCGAAGACGTTGTTGAGCGCGCTCATCGCGAAGCGGTCCTCGCTACTGGCGGGCAGACCCATCGAGCCCATTGCCACGTGGTACTGCTCCGTCTCCTTGAACTTATAGTAGAAGCGGCTCTCCGGAGGCATTGGGCGGGCCTTGCGCGCGAATGGCTCGCCTGCTGGCAGGCCCTTGAACTTCTCCTCAACCATGCGCTCGAGCTCGCTGCTGTCGAGCTTACCCACGCCAACTACAAAGACGTTTGGCGCAGTGTAGGTGTTGCCATGAAAACCTCTCAAGGTTTCGCGGTCCACGCCGCGAACCGTCTCGGCTGAACCGATAATAGGACGCCCCAGAGGGTCCTCGTGGAAGATCAAGCCGGAGAGATACTCGTCGGCCAGCTGGTCGGGCCGGTCCTCGTACATCTTGATCTCCTCGACGATCACCTCCCGCTCTCTTTCGAGGTCGGCGAGCGTGGGCTGCGTGACCATCTCGCTCATGATGTCGAGCGCACGCTCCAGATGTTCGGGCAAGAAGCGCGCGTACAAGACCGTGTACTCCTCGCCTGTCGCAGCGTTGTCCTGGGCGCCGATGCTCTCGAAGGCCTCCGCAATCGCGAGGGCGTTCATCGAAGGCGTGCCCTTGAAGAGCATGTGCTCCATAAGGTGGGTGATACCGGCAACCTCGTCCCTCTCGTCGCGACTGCCGGCCCGGATCCAAACCCCCAAAGCTATGCTCGTCGCCTCTGACAGAGGCTCTGAGAAGACCCTCAAGCCGCCGGGAAACTCCTTAACGTCGATGTTCTGCTCGCTCAAGGGATCAGTCCTCCAGCTTCTCCAGAGAGATGCGCTTCTGCTTGTCTATTTCGAGGACGCGAACCTTGATCCGGTCCCCCTCCGTAACGACATCCTCGACCCTCTCGACGCGCTGCTTGCCCGGTGCCAGGCGCGAGATGTGAACGAGGCCGTCCCGGCCCGGGGTAAGCTCGACGAAGGCACCGAAGTTCGTGGTCTTGACGACTTTCCCGGTGTAGATCTCCCCGGCCTCCACGTCTTTGGTCATCCCGTTTACCGCCGTCGCGGCGTCCTTGGCCGCTACACCTTCGCCCGCAATGAACACTGTACCGTCGTCCTCGACGGAGATGTTCACCCCGAACTGCTCCTGCAGCGCGTTGATCGTCTTTCCGCCCGGACCGATGAGCAGTCCGATCTTGTCGGTCGGAATCCTCACTACCTCGACCCTCGGCGCGTACTCCGATACCTCGCTCCTGGGCTCGCCGATAGCGTCTCGCATGATGTCCAGGATCTCGAGCCTCCCCTTCTTGGCTTGCCCGAGGGCCTGCCGCAAGAGCTCGGCCGACACGCCGGTAATCTTCATGTCCATCTGTAGGGCGGTGATGCCGTCGCGCGTCCCCGCAACCTTGAAGTCCATGTCGCCCATATGGTCCTCGAGGCCCTGGATGTCCGTGAGGATCACGTAGTCGTCACCCTCCTTGACGAGACCCATGGCAACCCCAGCAACAGGCGCCTTGACAGGTACGCCGCCATCCATGAGCGCCAGAGTAGAGCCGCAGACGCTCGCCATGGAGGAGGAGCCATTCGACTCGAGGACATCCGAGACGATGCGCATGGCGTACGGGAAGGTCTCCTCGGAGGGTATTACGGGGACCAGGGCACGCTCGGCCAGGGCGCCGTGTCCGATCTCGCGCCGCCTCGGCGCCCCGACCCTGCCGGTCTCGCCGGTGGAGTAGGGTGGGAAGTTGTAATGGTGCATGTAGCGCTTGCCGGTCTGCGGCTCTATGGTGTCAAGCCTCTGGGCGAGCCCCAGATCCGCGAGTGCAAGCGACGAGAGAACTTGCGTCTCGCCCCGGGTGAAGAGCCCCGTACCGTGCACGCGCGGGATGATCCCAACCTCCGCCGTGGTCGGACGGATCTCATCCAGCCCCCTGAGGTCAGTCCTCTTGCGATCTTCGATGTAGAGCTTGCGGAACGCCTCCTTCTGCAAAACGGAGATGGCGGCCTGTATCTGCTCGTCCTCCTCCGGTTCGCGTCCTTCGATGAGCTCCGCCCGCAGCTCGTCCAACGCCTCATGCCGACCCCGGCGGTCCGGGTTGATGACGGCGTCTTTGATGCGGTCGAGGTAACGCTCACGCAGGTCTGCGAGGAATGGGTTCTCTTCGTCCTCGGCCACGAACTGCTGCTTCTCCTTGCCGATCTCCTGAGCCCAGCCTTCGATCGCCTCGGCCTGTGCCTTGATGGTCTCCTGGGCGAAGAGCATGGCGTCGACCATCACCTCCTCGGGGACCTCGTCCGAGCCAGCCTCGACCATCGTTATGGCTTCCTTGGTCCCAGCCACCACGAGGTCAAGATCGCTCTCCGATAGCTGGCCATAGGTCGGGTTGAGGATGAACTCACCGTCAAGCGTACGCCCCACGCGCACTGCACCTATAGGCCCGTCAAACGGTATGTCCGACAGCGCGAGGGCGGCCGACGCGCCCACCATACTCACGGTATCGTACGGTGTCTCCTGGTCGGCCCCGAAGACGGTACCAATGACCTGTATCTCGTTGCGATAGCCCTTGGGGAAGAGCGGTCTTAAAGGCCTGTCGGTGAGACGGGCAGTTAGGATAGCCCTCTCGCTTGGCCTCCCCTCGCGCTTGATGAAGCCACCGGGGATCTTGCCGGCGGAGGACATCCGCTCTTCGATGTCCACGCTCAAGGGTAGGAAGTCCACCCCGGGCCTGGGTTGAGCAGAGCGGGTCGCTGTCGCGAGCACAACGGTGTCGCCCAGCTGGGCTGTCACGGCGCCGCCAGCCTGGCGCGCGAGTTTCCCGGTTTCGAGCACCATCGAGCGCTCGCCTACGGGTATCTCTAAACGCATATTCTTTTTCTCCTCTGTGTTTCTACGAAAAGCAGTAAAGGCTGGTCGAACTACGCCCTACCGGCGCAGCCCGAGCCTCTGGATGAGCGTCCGGTAACGCTCGACGTCCTTCTTCTGAAGGTACTTCAAGAGCCTGCGCCGCCGGCCGACCATCTTCAAGAGGCCCCTCCTGGAATGGAAATCGTGTTTGTGCTCACGCATGTGCTCGGTCAGGTGCCGGATGCGCGTCGTAAGCACCGCGACCTGGACCTCGGGAGACCCCGTGTCACCGTCGTTGGTCGCGTACTCCCGGATTATTTCGTCTTTGTTCTCTACTACCGCCAACTTTTCTTTGCTCCTCTTTGTTCTGTTACTCTCTCAACCTGTTTCTCTAGTCACATATATGCTACCACATGAGATCAAACACCTTCCCCGACAACCCGCCGCGCCTCGGCGACATCCCGGGCTATCTGCTCCTTCAGCTCGCCGACTCCAGAGAACCTCTTCTCCGGCCGGAGGCGCTCCTCGAAGGTGACGTCGACGACCTTCCCGTACAGGTCCCCTTCGTAGCCCAGCAGGTAAGCTTCGACCTTGCTCTCGCGCCGGTCGAAGGTAGGTGCTGTGCCTACGTTTGTGCATGCCCCGTAGCGCTCTCCTCCCACCTGCACGTAGCCCGCATAAACACCCCGCGCCGGCACGAGAGCCCGCTCGTCCGAGAGCACGTTGGCGGTCGGGAAGCCTATGGTACGACCACGTCGATCACCCTCAACCACCTCGCCCCGCAATAGGTACGGCCTCCCCAGGAGCCTGGCAGCCTCCCGCACCTCGCCGTCGGCAATAAGCTTGCGGATCCGGGTCGAGCTAATGTCTTCTCTCGACGCGTAAGTGGGGACAGCGTACGCCTCCCCACCCGCCTCCCGCATGCATCGTCTGAGGACGCCTATATCCCCCG
>JAWWQA010000088.1:0-3061 GCA_033854695.1 Rubrobacteraceae bacterium | reverse complement strand
AAAGAATATTTTTGATTTTGCTCTTATTGTATCTATTATACTTACTCACGTTTCATGTGCCTACTTAGCCCTTCCTACTCTGACAAGCTTACAACCTCCGCCGGAAAGACCGGCCCTTCAATGCAAGCCCTAGCGTACGTGCGGGCACCGGACTTCCAAACTGGGACGGCACAGCCGTAACACGAGCCGTTTGCACAAGCCATCCGCTCACGCAGAGCAAGCTGAGCAGGAACCGTGTTTGCAGAGACTCTCTGTACCGCTTTCAACATTGCAGTAGGACCGGAAGCGTAGATAACGGTATAGCGAGAGAGATCTCCAAGGCGATTAAGGACTGTCTGCGACGCGTCTGATACTCCTCTAGTAGGTACAAGGATAGCGCCTGCATAGTGTTCGGAAATCCAGGCAGCGTAATCGTCAGGAGCGGTAGCCGGCATCTCGAGATAAATGTCGTGAGCGACACCAAGCCAATCCAAGCGTCGGAAGAGGAGCTTGAGCGGCGAGACCCACACGCCGCCCCCCACAAGCGCGACCGGCCCACCTCGGTTCACGATGAATCCGCGGCCCAGCGGCGCGCTGACCAGCAATCCGGCATCGTCTTCGGCGAGGAGGGCCGTCCCGCGGCCCCGGATCTCGAAGAGCAAGCTCGCGACGTTATCCTCATAGTCGTGGACAAACAGCGGCCGGGAGAGAAAGGGGTCTAGGCTCCGCTCAGCCGGTGCGGTGCGAGCCATCACGAACTGTCCAGGTTTGGGCCGGTTACCCGTCCAATGGTAGCGGAGGAGCGCGTGGTCTCCGAACCTTTCCCGCTCGAGGACCTCTACGGCGTGGAGCTTCAAGCTTTCGCTGCGTAGAGGCCCTGCAGGGAGTTGACCCTTTCGGCGCCGCCAGCCCGTATCTTTGACTCTATCCCCTGGACGGCGGCCGCGGCGGCGGCGAGGGTGGTGATGCAGGGGACACCGTGCATGAGGGCTTTGCGCCGGATCAGATACCCGTCAGTCCTGGCCCCCCTACCCCACGGCGTATTCACTATCAGGTCTACCCCTCCACCTTCGATGAGGCCCAATACGTCCTCTCCGTTCTCCCCTATCTTCGGCACGACCGCGACAGAAAGCCCGTTGTTCCTCAGGACTTCCGCCGTCCCCTCGCTACCCGCGATCTCGAACCCCAGGTCCGCGAAGGCCCGTGCGATCAGGACGACCGCCCGCTTATCCCGGTTCGCCACCGAGATGTACACCCGTCCCGACGTTGGCAGCTTCTGTCCGGCCGCCGTAAGCGCCTTGGCAAAGGCGCCACCGAACGATCGGTCTATCCCCATCGCCTCTCCCGTCGAGCGCATCTCCGGGCCGAGCAATGGATCCACGCCAGCGAAACGGTCGAACGGAAAGACAGGAGCTTTGACGCTGAAGTGCCCATCGGTGTTTGAGCCAGCTCCCAGGAGCCCCATGTCACGGAGCTTCTCCCCAAGCAGCACCCGCGTCGCCACCTTCGCGAGAGGCACCCCGATCGCCTTGGAGACGAACGGCACCGTGCGCGAGGCGCGTGGGTTGCACTCGATGGCCAGGACATCCTCACCACGCACCACGAACTGCACGTTCATCAAGCCCACGACCCCCACGGCAAAGGCTAGACGCCTTGTGTAGTCCTCTATGCGTTCCAGAAGCGCCCGGTGAATCGTGATGGGGGGCACGACGCACGAGGAGTCCCCGGAGTGAATCCCCGCCTCCTCGACGTGCTCCATGATCCCCCCAACGTACACATCCTCTCCGTCCGAGACCGCATCGACATCGACCTCAGCGTAATCCTCCATAAACTTGTCGATGAGGATCGGGTGCTCGGGATCGGTCGCTACGCTGGACTTCAGATACAAGTCCAGATCCTCGTTGTTGTAGACAATCTCCATCCGTCGTCCGCCCAGGACGTAGGAAGGACGTACGACAACAGGGTAGCCTAGTTCGTGGGCGACCTCCCTCGCCTCTTCCGCGCTACTGGCGGTGCCGAAGCGGGGGTGCGGAACGCCGAGCTCGTTCAGAAGACGTCCGAAGCGGGAACGGTCCTCGGCGAGGTCTATGGCGTCCGGGGTGGTGCCGAGTATCTTTGCCCCGTTCTTCTCTAATTCGCGGGCGAGCTTCAGGGGGCTTTGGCCGCCGAACTGGAGGATCACACCGGCGGGCTTCTCCCGCCGTATAACCTCGAGAACGTGCTCGGCGGTCAGGGGCTCGAAGTACAGCCTCGTGGAGGTGTCGTAGTCAGTCGAGACAGTCTCGGGGTTGGAGTTGATCATAACGGCGTCGTAGCCAGCTTCTTTGATGGCGTAGCTCGCGTGGACGCAGGCGTAGTCGAACTCGATGCCCTGTCCGATACGGTTCGGGCCACTGCCAAGCACCACTACGGAAGGGTTGTCGCCTCGTTCTACCTCGTCTTCGGTCTCGTATGTCGAGTAGTAGTAGGGCGTGCGAGCAGGGAACTCCCCGGCGCATGTATCGACCGATTTATACGTCGGGTGGATATCTAGAGCACCGCGAACACCCCGGATCACCTCCGTCGAGGTACCGGCGGCAGCCGCCACAGACTCGTCTGGAAGCCCAACCCTCTTGAGCTCCGATAGCTCCTCCGCGTCGAAGGTCTCGGAGATAGCGCCTTCGGCAGCAACGATCCTGGCTATCGAGGCGACGAAGAACGGGTCTATCTGGGTGCGGGCCACGATCTCCGCTATGTCCATCCCTGCCCTCAAAGCATCGAAGACCGCGAAGATCCGGTACGGGTTCGGCTCGTCGAGGGCCGCACTTATGTCCTGCGGTTCCACTTCTAGTGAAGCTAGAGCCTTCAAGAGACTCTCCGTGAATGTCCGTCCTATGGCCATCACCTCACCCACGGAGTGCATCTTCGTGGTGAGACGGGACACGGCGCCAGGGAACTTCTCGAAGGCGAAGCGCGGAATCTTGGTCACTATATAATCCAGAGCAGGCTCGAAGGAGGCCGGTGTTGCGCGGGTGATGTCGTTAGGGATCTCGTCGAGCGAGTAGCCCACCGCGAGCTTCGCCGCGATCTTGGCAATTGGGAA
>JAWWQA010000087.1:0-7233 GCA_033854695.1 Rubrobacteraceae bacterium | reverse complement strand
TCCTTGACCGAATCGGTTACCTCCGGTCCGGTACCGTCCCCTGGTATAAGCGTAACTGTCCGCGCCACTAAAGAACCCCTTTGCCTTTTGGTTGTTACTTACCCTTCTCTTCTAGAGCATACTCAGTATAGCGGCAAGGCACAGGGTCGGCTTACGAGAGGCCTCGCACACTAGTATTGATGCCTTCCAGTTCACGAGCATCCTGAGACAACGACAGCATTACCGATTTACCGCCGTAAGAACCAGCGGCAGCGCACGTCGAACTCTTGAGTTAGCACCCTCCCAGACGAGCAGAAGTTTGAGCCCACCACTCTCTATACGCCGTAGCTACTGCTGTTGCAGGAGTGTAAAAACGAAGGCTCCTATGACCACAGCGAGCAGAACGCTTATAAGGAGCAAGACAGCGACCGGGATGAGTACGACTGCGGCAGCTTTACCCGTGGTCGTAGCATGGACTTCTCTGACACCAATTATCATCAGAACGAGCCCATAGATGCCAGCGATGAAACCTATGAGCGGTATCCAGCTCACGAGATGATAGACGAAGGAGTACGAAACCACCCTGGTCGTCGCCTCGAAGCCGCTATTCCCTGAGCCGACGATGAGGAGTGTTAGTAAGTAAAGAATTCCTGCAACGATGAACAGGATTATCGCGCCGATTATGGGCGCTATAATCAAGGAGACTAAGAACCCGCCTATAGACCCCACGGCTCCGCCAACGACCCCGGTACCTTGATTTCCCACATCGCTTATCCCCAAGAGGCCAGAGAACAGCAGACCAATAAGACCACCTATAAGCGTGGAGATCTCATAACAGATTAGAGCAAAAACTATTGGGTTTATGAAATCACCCCGCCGGGCTATGCCACGGAAGAAGCCCACCGGATCGAGAACCACACCCCGCACAGTGCTGATAAAGCTGCCGACCGGATCCTGGAGGTTGAACTCCACTGCCGTGCCACCCACCGGTCCTCGCGGAGGTTCGCCCGGAGGTCGTCCGCCCGCCTCTCCACCATACAACGGCCGCGACTCGTCGTCCGGCCTCCCGCCACTGCCTCCCGTGTTGAAGTCCATGAGCCCTCTTCCCTCGACAACCTGTACCAGCTGAAGATTAGCCGTATACCGGCGCAGGCGCAACACGGCGGTCGCTTTTCGAGCACCGTTCTTTCTGGGGTTGCTGTAGAATGCAGGGCTAGAGGAGCGGTTTGTGAGGAGCGGGAAGGGCTTTAGTGTCTTCCACGATAGAGACCCTGGAGCGCGAGTTGGGGGAGGCCCAGCTCGAGCGCGAGAAGCAACAGAGAGCGGTGATCCGGGCCGAGAACGCCCACGAAGCTGCCTGCGGCGCCCGCGACGACGCCTGGGCGGAGTCCGAGGGGTTCGGTACGGACGACGAGGTGGGGCGGCTCTCGTCGCTGGTCTACCAGCGCCGCCGCGAACTCTATGAGGCGATAGACCGTCTCAAAGCAGCCGAAGGCAAGGAGCGCAGGATCAAGAGCCGCCTCATGTACGTTCTGCCCGCTGAGCGGAGGCGCTACCTCTCGGGGGCCGTGGACGAGGAGTTCGAAGAGCTTCTACGGACCGTCGAAGCCGCATACGCCGACGTTGGAGGCGAGCCCCGAGCGGTCGTCGAGGTTTCCGTAGTAACCGAGAAGCCTGGTGAGTTGGATCTCCGGGGTGACGCTACCTGGCGTGCGCTGGAGCGCCTCTACTCCGGTACTACCCGGCGGTGGGTAGAGATCCGGGCCGGAGAAGCCCCGAGCGACGCTGCGAAGGCGAGCGTGATGGCCCAGCAAATCGCCTACTACGCGGGTGGGCATATCCCGCGAGTCTTTGTCGGCGACGAGGAGATCCAGCCGGACAACTTGCCGGCGAGCAGCGAGGCTGGCCGACAGAGCTGGCGGACGCTCGCGGGCTTCGACGGGCCAAAAGGGAGGCTGGCGCTCGCCAGGATCACCGCCCGGCGCTACCTGGACGAAGGTTCGGTGGGACGCCTCGGCAAACGCCCGCGGGCGCTCGTGCAGATAGCAGAGATCGCACGTCTCTACCAGACTATGCATCTTACCGGTGATGAGATCCGCTGGCGCCTCGAACAGCTGATCTCACTAAGGCTCGAGGTCCTCGAAGCGGTCTACGACCTGACCGGCGACAGACGCCGCTTCTCCTTCTACGAGATAGCCCGGGCCGCCCGTCTCCTCGATGGGCACTTCCCGGACTCAGGCGTCGCCGCCGAAGCCCTAATGCGGGCCGTGAAGCGTGCCCTCGAAACCGGCGTCCCCCTTGTGGACGTCGCTTACCTCAGCGTCACGTCGGGCGAAAGCTTCTAGCTTTCGCCAGCGGTCAGCCATCAGCTTTTCGGCTTTGGCGCCACTACCCCTCGATCGACGTTCGCACTGCCCAAGAGCTGACTAGCTGACCGCTAATCAGACAGGTCATGCTCGGGGACAGATAAGTTGTAGGGGCGGGCGGGTTTTTCGGCCAGCACACGCACCTTGTAGACGAAGTCAGGGACGAACTCACCCCGCCGGACCTCTAGTATCTCGACGGGCTGGCCCGTTGCCTTCAGGGCAGCCCTTTCCCCTACCATGTAGCGGGCCGGGCGGTTGCGGTCCACCATCTTTTTGCCTCCTCTCCGCGTGGATATCGTCTACCTCAGGTAGCGGCGCGCGGGACATAAGTATAATGGGCCACGGTCCGCCCATTTCGAGATGCCGGCGGCGCCGAACTTGACATAGTAGAACTCGGAGAGGCGGGTGCAGGATGGCGGAACGCGCGGATTTGATAGTGGTAGGTGCAGGTCCGGGTGGGTCAGCAACGGCTTACTACGCAGCGAGGGCCGGTCTCGAGGTCTTGCTCCTCGACCGGCAGAGGTTCCCCCGTGACAAACCCTGCGGCGACGGGCTCATGCCCCACGCGGCCGAGGAAATCTCGATGATGGGTCTCGGCGACTGGCTAGACGAACCGCAACACGGCAAGTTCTCGGGCTTCTCGATCTACACCCAGACCGCTTTCTTGCGCCAGAAGGTCCCTCCCACCTTCCACGGTCCCCACGGCTACGTGGTTCCCCGCCAGGAAACCGATGCCCGCCTCGTCGCACGCGCCGAAGAGGCCAGTGCCGACCTTCACAGCGGCGTCCGCGCCACCAAGCTCCTCCGCTCTCCGGCGGGGGACGTTACCGGCGTCGAGGCCGTATCGGATGGAGAGACGCTGCTCTACGAGGCTCCGCTGGTGGTCGCCGCCGACGGGGTCGGGGGGTTCGCAGGCGAGGGGATGAAGGCCCACCAGAACTCCGTGGCGAGGAGGCAGTACTTCAGGAACGTCTCGGGACCGGAGAAGGACCACCTGCACGTCTTCGTTACAAAAGACATGAATGAGCACGGGGCCGGTTATGGCTGGGTCTTCTACTTCGGAGACGGCCAGGCAAACGTCGGGGCCGGGGTGTCGACCAAGACGCTGCAGCATACGGGACGCAACCTGAAGGACTTCTTCGACCGCTTTTTAGAGGAGCCTGAGATGGTTGACTGGCTCGCGGATGCGGAGCCAGAGGGACAAGCGAAGAGCTGGTCTTTGAAGATGGGGATGTGGGGCGCGAAGCGGTACGCGCAAGGTTTGATGACCGTGGGGGACGCGGCGAGCATGATCCACCCCATAAGCGGCGAGGGTGTCGGTTACGCCATAGAATCCGGACGCCTGGCCGCTGCCTGGGCGTACGAGGCGAGATCTCGCAACGACTACTCGGCCTCGTTACTCAAGGGTTACGCGGCCCAGTTGCGGCGCCAACGGGCCAGGGAACACCTCTCCGGGTACGCGCTCACCAGCCTCGTCCCGAACCTCGGGATGATGGAGCCACTATTCAAGGCCTGCGAGAAAGACCCCGACGCCCGGCGCACCCTCGTCGAGGGCTTCACCGGCGACGCTCCGATCTACAGTCTGCTGAAGCATCCAAAGGCCCTGGGACGCGCGGTCAAAACCGCTTTGCGGTCTTGAAGTCGTCAGTAATCAGCTTCCAGCTTATTGCTGGGATCCAAAAGACCTCGTAGCCGAGAGGAGAAAGATGACGAGCAACTCTCTGGATGTCGGTTCCATAAAGGTTCGCGTTCTCGATGACGGCATCTTCTTAACAGACGCAGGCAACCTCTTCGGAGAAGGAGCCAGGAAGGCCAAGATCCGGGGTGCCATGCACACGGTACTCGTCACCACGGACGACGCCCTCGTCCTCCTCGACGCCGGCTTCGGCCCCGAGCTGCCCGAGTACCTGGAGGGCCGCTATGAGCTCCAGCGCGAGAAGAACCTCATGGACAGCTTGTCTGAGGCGGGACACTCAGCCGAAGACGTCACACACGTCGTGCTCTCGCACCTCGATGTGGACCACGTGGGCTGGGCTATAAACCCGCCCAGCTTCCCGAACGCCACCGTGTACGTGCAGAAAGACGCTCTGGAGGAGGCACGCGGCATGCCTGAAGGGGAGGGCCGCCGCGAGGCCGTTCCGGCGGTGGAGAATGGAGTCTACGAAGGCTGGTGTGAGCTGTTAGACGGGCCGGCGGAGATCGTAGAGGGCGTGAGAGTCGAGGTCAGGAGCGGGCATGCGGAGGGACACCAGATCTCCTGGATAGAGTCCAGTAACGACGCTGCACTATTCACCGCAGATCTGGCGCCGGCCAAGATGTGGCTGGACCCCGACCTTATAAGCGGCGTCGATACCGATCCCGAAGCCGCCCGCAAGAACCGCATCGAAGTCCTTACCGAGGCCGAGGAGCGCGACGCTCCCGTCATTCTCTACCACGAACCGAAGGACTTCCTCGTCCGGATCCGCAAGACCGAGAAGGGCTTCGAGGGCATATCCTGGGAAGGCTAAACGTCTCTAGTGGCGCCTGCCCTTCCGGCGGCGCTCCTGGATCTTGCGCCAGATTATCGGTGCGGCCAATATCGCTAGCCGCCTCAACAACTTCATCATTGCTCCTCCTCAATGTAGCCTCGTCTCCTTAGTACGAGCATACCCACCGGAAGGTTGCCGCGGACCCACCGCTAGCCCTCATGCCAGATGGTCCTGGCAGAGGCAGGCTCTCGCCTTCGGGGTCGCTCGCTCATGTCGGAGTAACCCAGGTAGAGGTAGGCGACGATCCTGTCGCCGTCTTCGAGGCCGAGGAAGTCGCGCATGTACTGGTGGTAGGCGACGGGACCGGTTCGCCAGATGGTGGCGAGGCCCAGAGCGTGGGCCGTCAGCTGCATGTTTTGGATGGCGGCGGCGCAGGCAGCATAGTTCTCGAGCGTCTCCACCTCGTCGCGGCCGCCCTTGGAGATCACCGCTATCACCACCGGAGCTCGGAAGGCCTTCTTGCGCTCGCGACTTATACGTCCGGCCACGAGCTCCTCTTCTTCGCCCTCGGCCTCGGCCTGTATCTTGGCAAGCTCGGCGCGTGCGCGGGCGAACTCGCCGCGCCCCTTGCCGGTGAAGACGTGGAAACGCCAGGGTTCGGTGATCTTGTGGTTCGGGGCGTGGACAGCGCTCTCCAGGATCTTCTCTACCAGCTTCCGTGACACCGGATCCTGCCTGACACGCCCGACGCTCCGGCGCGTCTCTATCGCTTTATTTACCTCCAACAAAGCTCCCTGCTTATCTTGGTGCGTTCGAGGGTATTGTATTCTGGGAGCGCGCGGCAGCGGTGCGCGGATTACCATATGATGCGAGACGCTGAAAGAAAGAGGAGGATCTGCATGGCTGGAAAGTTCAAGGTAACTGTCGTCGGGGCGGGCATGGTCGGGGGCACGTTGGCCCAGCGGATTGTGGAGCGCAATTATGCCGACGTGGTGCTCGTGGACATCGTCGAGGGTCTGCCGCAGGGCAAGGCGCTCGACATGCTCGAGGCCAACCCTATTCTCGGCTGCGACTCGAACATTATCGGGACGAACAACTATGAGGATACCGCCAACTCCGACGTGGTCGTCATAACCAGCGGCAGCCCCCGCAAGCCGGGCATGAGCCGCGACGACCTCTTGAACACGAATCAGGACATAGTCTCGAGCGTAACCGAGGAGGTAGTGGAGCATTCGCCGGACACGATAATCGTGGTAGTGGCGAACCCGCTCGATGCTATGTGCCACGTAGCGCTGGAGACGAGCGGCTTCCCGCGCGAGCGCGTCGTCGGGCAGGCCGGCGTCCTCGACACCGCCCGCTACCGTACTTTCATCGCCCAGGAGCTTCAGGCCTCCGTACGCGACGTCTTCGCGATGGTCCTGGGCGGACACGGCGATACGATGGTGCCGCTCCCCAGCATGGCGACCGTCGGTGGGGTCTCGATCACAGAGCTGCTGCCTAAGGATCGGGTGGACGCCATTGTGCAACGAACCCGCGATGGCGGGGCGGAGATTGTTGATCTCCTTGGAAGCGGGAGCGCCTTCTACGCGCCTTCGGCCGCCACCGCCGAGATGGTCGACGCGATTCTGCTCGACCAGAAGCGCATCCTCCCCTGCTCCGCTTACCTGCAGGGCGAGTACGGCATCGAGGACCTCTTCGTAGGCGTCCCTGTCAAGCTCGGCGCGGGCGGCATAGAAGAGATCATCGAGCTGGACCTGCAGGAAGACGAGCTTGAAGACCTCAAGAACAGCGCCAATACGGTGCGTGACATGGTGGAGGTGTTACACAGCTAGCTGTTGGCTATCAGCTCACGGCTGCCAGCTTTTGGCCGTTGCCAGAAGCCGCAACGACCCAGGCGAGGAAGGCCCCCATCTCAAGAAGCGGGGGCCTTCCTTTCGCCGAAAGCCGGGTGCTTCGACGACACTATCCGTCTCTGCACCTTGCTTTGAGCTAGGCTTACCGCTACCTTGCCGGAGGTTATCCTACAAGGAGGTACGGTGTATGCCGGAAGCAACACCGGAGTTCAAGCGGCGGTTGCAGGAGGCGTTCGACGAGATATACGTCGGGCAGACCTTCACCTTCCGGCGCACCTTCACCAATGGAGACGTGGCGCTCTTCTGCGGCGTGACTGTCGACTACAACCCTTACCATCAAGATGAGGCCTTCGCTCGGGAGAGCCCTTACGGAAGGCTGACTATCCCGGGTCTCCTCATACGGAATCCGCTTGAAGAGTGCCCATCATGGAGAGAGCATCCGTCCGGCGGGACAGCGACTTTCGCATCTGTGCCATTGGCAAGGGAAAGCGATCAACCGGATTTGGTATCAGACTTCTAAACGAGTCCCGTTCGTTCTTCACTCCCGAAGCTTCCGAGGACAAAAAA
>JAWWQA010000086.1:0-7845 GCA_033854695.1 Rubrobacteraceae bacterium | reverse complement strand
TCCTTAGCCGGACGCGGACGCGGCCTGGTTGACCTGCTGGTTGCACGTAGTCGTGGACGACGGGCTTATCTCGAAGTTGCCGCTGTCACCAACCTCGACCTCACCAAAGGCAAAGTACTGTAGGACGCTTGTGTTGTCTACCGCGTTACCAGTGTTGGAGATACCCTGTATCCCCTGGCACGAATTGGAGTTATCCCCCCCTCCGGTGACGTTGAAGGTCTGGCTGGAGTCCCCGCTCTCGACCTGCTGCTCGCTTGCCTGAAATACGCCGTTATCGTTGAAGAAGTGGTGGCCGAAGAAGTGGTGATTGTCACGGGCCATGGCAGGAGCGGCGAAAGCCACCAACAGCATAGCCGCACTGGCTATCGTAAGAACCAACTTGATACGTGTCATAGACGTTACCTCCATATCCTCTGTGGGCGGCCAGGTAGGAACGAATCGCCACCCCACTTACACAGCGCTTATATTCTGTACCTGAATGAAAACAGGAGCTATAGGTAATTTGTCCCACGCCTCTATAGGCGTTTGTCCCACGCCTCTATAGGCGTTTGTCCCGAGTTGATTGCAGAGCTTGCGCTTAGAGCTAGGAGGCGGGTTGCCTCTCCTCTTCATTCTCCGAGATTCAGGAGTCCTGGGGGCACGAAAGAGGACCGGGGCTCTAAGAGCCCCCTGCTATCGGGCAGTTTTATCTATGAGCCGCTAGCGCTCGTCTCGTTTGCCCTCGTCGGCTCGCAGGTAGGCTTCAACCTCTGCCCGGAGGACGTGGGCGAGCATCTTTCTGGCTCCCTGGCAGGCGATCTCGTCGAGCACGAGTTGCTCGCGCGTCGGCTCATCCTGATGTACGCTTCGCATCAGTGTCCTTCCCGACAGCGTTGCCTCGTCGGCTTCCCATTCGGTTGCTCGAAGGGAAGGTACACCACGGCCCTCAGGAAATCTCCGATCCACAACTTCTCAGCATCTCTCTCAAGGATCTCGTTATCAAGTAGTCGTAGTGAGAGCTGCCACGCCTCCTCTAAGCACAAGCTCTTTCAGCAGAATAGGCCGTTTGGACTGTGCACGGTAGTGGCGCTTCGCTTATAGTGAGTCCCTGAAAATGAAGGGGCCGGGCAAGGTAATGGGTTAGCTACCAGACCAAATATGTACCAGATATGTGGAGGCCCGGCCCTTCTATAAGACAAGTTTGCACATCTGTGCGGCACAAGCAACGTCAACCTCGCTTACCCTAAAGTTGCTTACGCTTTTCCCGTATCTAGTATCAACCTTAAGTAAAAGTTGATACTCCGAGAACCCTTAGAAGAGACAACGCCACCTCTATCCTCTATAGGCGCAAGTTCTTATTTGTATTGTTCAAAGTTTCTTTGAGGATATATGTGAAGGGATCCAATATTGTCCAGTCTGCGTATACACGGGTGTCACCTACAAATAACTGCGCCGAGGAGTGTGAAGGCAAGGAGGTTGCGTCATGAGACGTGTAAAGTTGGTTCTTGCGGTAGCTGCCGCGATGGCGATTATGATGGTGGCTTTCGTCGCCCCGGCCATGGCGAAGGGCCACGGTAACAATAACGACAGCCATCTCGACCGCCAGGACATTCGTCTTGACAAGCACCTACTCAACGACCACAACGACTTCGAGTTCAACCACTTCAACCGCTTCGAGTTCAACGACAACAACGACTTCTTTACCTTCGGAGTGCCGTTCTTCTTCGTTAACGACTTCGACTTCGAGAACTCCTGCCCGTTTGCCGGGGACACCGAAGGCATAGTTAACGAGTTCGACTGTTTTGACTGAAGAACGCGCTTCTTCTTAGCTAACCTGGCCGGGACCTTCTTCTTTTGGGTCTCGGCACTTTTTATGCCCTCTGGGTCTGTGAATTTCCGAGAATCCGATCGCTAGGCGCCCCGCCCCTTAGCTCTAGACGCAAACTTTTTATTCGGGTCCCGAACGGGTAGAAATTTGAATAGCACGTGACGACCGAAGAAGGGAGAAGCACGTGGGCAGAAAGAGCAGCAGCCAAGATAAGGGTGAAGGGGCGATGGACAAGGTCAAGGGCAGGGCCAAAGAGGCTGCCGGGGCCGTGACCGGAGACAAGGCCATGAAGTCCGAGGGGCGTTCGGACCAAAGTAAGGGCACGGTTAAGGAGAAGAAGGGTAAGATTAAGGACCTCTTTAAGTAGCTCCAGGGCTGGTTAGCGAAGTGGAGGGGCGGGGTTGGTCTCCCGGCTCTCTGATCCTCTGAGTTTCCGAGAATCTTGAAAAGGTAACCCGTCCCTAGGGTGGTGGGCGCAAGTTCTTCAGGCAACCCGGGACAAATGCCCGTAAGGACCTAGGACAAATTTCCTATATATTCCCGGCTTCCCTCGACAGTAGGATGCTGCTAAGAAGCGATCCACCAGGGTTAGTTAGAGTGAAGGAGGTTGGATCATGGGACACATCAAGACGGTTCTTGCGCTAGCCGCCGTTACGGTGGCAATGCTGGTAGCTTATATCCCACCTGCGGCAGCGTCGCCAGCGAACTCTATAGTCTTCTTTCCCGTCACCCTTGGAAATGGGGCTACCTATTCTTGCACTGGCGGCCCCCCCTTTGTCTTTAATGGTGATGACCCGACGGGTAACTGTGCTGTTCAGCAAATCGGAAGGCCGTCCGACCTTGTCTGCGATGTTCCTACTACTATCACATTCGTGCACGACATGCACCAATTCGTTGCTGACGGTAGCCGCTGTCGTAGCGGCACTGATGAGCCAGTCGTCCCCGCTGCCTAGGCGCGGAAGACCTGCCTGCCCTTAAGGAGTTAGCGACTTCGAGGCCAGACGCTCGAGACCAAGAGGAGAGCTTTCCTCGTCATGCGTGGTCCCAAACCACCACCGATCATCCTCACACCTACTCAACGAGATAGAGCCAGGAGTATTTGATGCGGAGGTTAGGGTCGTTTGCGAGCATTACGCCGAAGCGCTCTCCAACATGAGCTTGGAGACCGTCGAGCTACTACAAGAGGCGCTCACCCCCAAGCGCTGGAGGCCTCTTACTGGGAAGAGCCTCTGTCCGCTTACAACGACTCGCCGGTTTCTCTTGGTGGGTGGAGGCTGTCAATACATTATGACCTTGATGATCAGGATTGGTATTACAACCGGGATCCGTCTCCCGCCGTGAGTTTAATCCGTACCGGCGCGGGGGAGGGGCGTTTTATAATGCGGGGAGGTTTTCGAGAGGCGCCTTTGCGTCTGAGAGAGGGAGAGATGCTGCTGGTTCGGGATTCGATGACGCGAGAGGTCGTGACGGTCGGGCCGGAGACGACGGCGGTGGAAGCTCTGGCGCTGTGCCGTCGATACAGGATCCGGCACCTGCCGGTCCTCCAAGAAGGGAGACTGGTTGGAATAATCTCCGACCGCGATCTGCGCTCGGCGGCGCCTGCTCTTGGGGATCCAGACCGAACGGCGGCGCTCGAGCGCATCCGGGTATCCGACGAGATGGCTCGGGAGGTGACAACGGCCCGCCCCGAAGACCCGATAGAGGATGCGGCGATGGCGATGTACGAGGGCAAGTTCGGCTGCCTGCCAGTCATGGAAGGGGAGGACCTTGTGGGTATCGTGACCTCCTCGGATGTCATGAAGGCGCTCGCGCGGCTGGTGGGCGTCCACGAACCCAGCAGCCGCCTGGAGGTCGCCCTCCCGAACCGCTCCGGCTCCCTGGCCGAAGTCGTTGGGATCATCCGGGACGAGGAGGTAAACCTCGTGAGCGTCCTGGCCTCCTCCGTGGATGGCGGCGAAGGGGAAGGACCCAAAGAGCGTGTCGCGGTGCTCAGGCTCGCGACCATAATCCCCAGCGGGGTCGTGAAGAGCCTGAGAGAGGCGGGGTACCAGGTACTCTGGCCGCCGGCGGAGCCCGAAGCGGATGATGCGAACCCCGATGCGGGGCGCGCGTGAGCGGCAGGGCTGCTTTCGTACACGACGTAGCGCTCGAAGACTACGGGTTTGGCGGCGACCATCCGTTTAATCCGGTGCGGCTTAGGATGACGATTGAGCTCTGCGAATCGCTGGGACTTTTGGATGGGTACTCGTTCGTCTCGCCCGACCCGGCGACAGATGAGGACCTTAGGACCGTGCACTACACCAGCTACGTGCGGCGCGTGCAGTTGGCCAGCCGGGGCGAGGGCGACCTCGAGGAGCTCGCCCAATACGGGCTCGGTACGTCGGACAATCCCATCTTCCCCGACATCCACCTTGCTTGTGCCCACGTGGTGGGGGGGACGCTCAGGGCCGCAAGGCTCGTTATGAACGGTGAGGCGGAGCACGCCGTATGCATCTCCGGTGGCCTCCACCACGCCCTGCGTTCGCAGGCGAGTGGTTTCTGTATCTACAACGATGCTGCGGTTGCCATCGCCCGCCTCAAAGAAGAGCATCCCGACATCAAGATCGCCTATCTTGATACCGACGTCCACCATGGCGACGGGGTGCAGTGGATATTTTACGACGACCCGGATGTCCTGACGGTCTCGATGCACGAGACAGGACGCTACCTCTTCCCGGGGACTGGCGGTGTAAAGGAGCTGGGCCAGAGGGAGGGAAATGGCTACTCGGTCAACCTGCCCCTCGAACCGTTTACCCAGGACGGCTCCTTCGTTGAGTGCTTCGAGGCTGTTATACCCGAGGTCCTGCGGGCCTTTGGTCCGGATTTGATCATCTCCCAGAACGGCTGCGACGGGCACGCTTTGGATCCTCTAGCGCACCTCTCGGTGACCACACGAGTCTATGAGCACGTCCCGACAAGGGTCCACGAACTGGCTCACGAGCTCTGCCAGGGCCGTTGGCTCGCAGTCGGTGGCGGCGGCTACGACATCTGGCGCGTAGTCCCGCGGGCATGGACCGCCCTCTGGGCCGCCGTCTCTCACCAGGAGATGCCCGAAGAGATGCCCGAGGACTGGCTGGAGAAGTGGGGTGAAGAGAGCCCCGTGAAGCTGCCGCTCCTCACGCGTGACGAAGCCGACGACTATCCGCCCATCGAACGCGCTGAGCAGATAGAAGATCGCAACCGTCGGACAGCCGAGGAGCTCCTGGAGAAAGTGCTGCCGCTCATCCGATGATTCGTTTGAGATCCCTGGTGTCGGATCAGCTATCAAAGCATGGGACCGATTTTTGGCCTGGCTCTCCTACAAAGCTTACCCTCGGGCTGTTATCTTTACGGTTGTCTGAGAAATCAATGGAGTCGTAAAGTCGACGCGGAGGACCTTGGAGAAGAGCATGCCCATTGCAGGAGGATCCACGGAGACCGTCCCCAAGAGACGGACCAAACGCAAGGTCACCACCGAACCCCCCTACAAGGTGATCCTGCACAACGACGATTACACACCGATGGAGCACGTCATAAAGGCGCTTCGCAAGGTCATACCGCGGATGAACCTGAAACGAGCAGTCTCCATCATGCTCGAGGCCCACACCAAGGGCCAGGCTGTCGTGACGAAGTGCCACAAGGAACTGGCCGAACTCTACCAGGAGGGTCTCAAGTCAGAGGGCCTCCTGGCTACCATAGAGCCTGATTAGACGTCAGCTTTCAGCCATCAACCACCTATCTGGCTCATCGTGCGGTTGCGCGACTCCTGGGGGAGCGTGAGACCCGCAGCCGGTTTGATCCGGGCGGTGTGCCAGAGGACTTCGTGGATCGCCGGGATCGGGTCGGGTGAGCGGATCGCATCTTTCACCGGCACGTCCAGGTCGGTGAGCAAGCACGGGTGGATCTTGCCATCGGCCGTGAGCCTGAGCCTCGAGCACCTCGCGCAGAAAGGCTCGGAGACCGGTGTGATCACGCCGAACGTGCCTGGCGCTCCCTGGAACTTGAACTCGTCGGCCGGCGCTGCAGGATCTTCGGGCTCTACCTCTGCAAGCTCCCCGAGCTCCTCCTGCGCCCGCTCCAGGATCTCCTTGCCCGAGATGAAGAGCGAGCGAAAGCGCGCACCGTCGGTGTCGCCGTTTAAGGGCATGAGCTCGATGAAACGTACGTGCATAGGATACTCGAGTGTGAGCCTGGCCATCGCCGCGATCTCGTCGTCGTTCACCCCACGCATGGCGACCGCGTTGATCTTGACCGGCGAGAGCGGGGTCTCGAGGGCTGCCATGATGGCCTCCCATACCTTCTGGAAGTGGTTGCGGCGCGTTATGAACGCGAACTTCTCGGGCTGGAGCGTGTCTAAGGAGATGTTGATCCTGTCGAGTCCCGCCTCGACGAGCCCTTCGAGGTTGTCCTTCAAGAGGAAACCGTTCGTGGTCATGGTGACCTCGTCGAAGCCGAGTTCCTTGAGCTGCTCTACGAACCAGACGACCCCTCGGCGGACGAGTGGCTCGCCGCCGGTGACGCGGACCTTGGTGACACCGAGCTGGAGACAGGCCTCGGCGAAGGTGAGCATCTCTTCCAGGGTGAGTATGTGGCTCTTGTCCTGGAACTGGATGTCTTCGGGCATGCAGTACTGGCAGCGGAAGTTACACCTGTCCGTCACCGAGATGCGCAGGTAGTCCATCTTGCGTTCAAAGCTGTCTGTTAACTGAACCATACTCGCCTTCGTACGCTTTCCCGAATCCTTATTGTACCCCGTATGCCCCGCCACAACCGGTCTACGATGTCCCCGAGCGTCTCCCTGTGCAATGTTTCTCTTCCGGCACGAGTAGGGTATGGAGCTGAATACCCCGGTCCGCCTGGCGAGATCCGGACTCAATGACTCTTATAACCTGTCTGGAGGAACGCGGATGTACAGTCGGTTACACACTCTTGTAGGGGAGTCCTGACGACACCCTCGGTCCTGTCCTCCCTCGCGCCGCTCCTGCCGCTCTCCCTGTCCCTCCTCGCGGCGCCCGTGGCGATGCTGGCGGGAACTCTCCGGCCGCGCCTGGCCGCGCCCGTGGGGGCGACCTTCGCGGCGCTCGCTTTCCTCGCGACCGCTTTGGTGTGGTATCGGGGTGGGGGCGCGGTAAGCGTCGCGTGGGCCCCGACGTGGGACCTGCGCTTCAGTGTCGCCCTGGATGGGCTCGCGGCCCTGTATGCGCTGCTCGCGACGGGGGTGGGCTTTCTAGTTCTCGTCTACTCCTCGCGCTACCTGCTACTGCATCTGGAGCACGAGGGCCGCCCGGAGTCTGAAGTGACGAGGTTCTACGCCTTCATGCTCCTTTTCATGGGGGCGATGGTAGGGTTGGCGATGGCCCAGGACCTCATACTTTTGTTCGTCTTCTGGGACCTTACGGCCATTACATCGTATTATTTGATTGCTTACGACCGCCACGACACGAACGCCCGGGCTTCGGCACTAATGGCGCTCCTCGTTACCGGTATTACCGCCGTTCTGCTCCTCGTCGGCGCCCTCCTCCTCTATGCTGCCCACGGAACCTTCTCCGTGCCCGAGCTCGCCGAGCTGGTGGAGCCCGGCGCGCTCCTGAACGTTGCGGGACTCCTTATCGTCACGGCCGCCCTCGCCAAGAGCGCCCAGGTGCCGCTGCACTTCTGGCTGCCGCGAGCCATGGTAGCGCCGACTCCGGTCTCGGCTTACCTCCACTCCGCCGCCATGGTCGCAGCCGGGGTGCTCCTCCTCGGACGGGTGTATCCTCTTCTGGAGAAGAGTCAACTCCTCCTTAACACCTTGCTCGTAGTAGGGCTTCTCTCGATCGTCGTCGGCGGTGTTCTGGCCCTGACGCGGGACGTACTCAAGCAGCTTCTGGCCTACTCTACGATCTCCCAGTACGGTTACGTCGTCTTTATGGACGGCCTCGGTGGAGAGTACGGCGCCGCCGGGGCAGCGTTCTACGTGATCTCTCACGCACTGGCCAAGTGCGTCCTGTTCCTCACCGCCGGCGCCATCACCGAGGAGA
>JAWWQA010000085.1:0-17925 GCA_033854695.1 Rubrobacteraceae bacterium | reverse complement strand
CCGGCTCTTTGGTTGCCTCGCGCTCGCCTCTTTCGGCACGCAGGAGCTCGTTGAGCGATTCAACGGCGACTTCAAGCTCCTTGCGACCAGGCTCGGAGGTGGTGAAATACTTCTGTGTGAAGTTTCCGATAGCAATAGAGGCACGAGTCTTGCCGAAGATAAACCAGGCTTCGGTTATCAGAATGAACTGGAGGATGGCGTAGGGTGCCCAGTTGATGAACGGGTCTGCAAGGGCGGCGAGAACGATGTAGATAAGGATGTTGGTACCGCAGCGGGGGTGGAGGCGGCTCATGTCCCCGGCGCCTTCGAGGGTGGCCTCGCCGTACTTTTCGTAGGCGGCAACAGCCTTATGCTCGGCGCCGTGGTAGCGGC
The DNA here is from genome assembly GCA_033854695.1 of Rubrobacteraceae bacterium. GTDB lineage: Bacteria > Actinomycetota > Rubrobacteria > Rubrobacterales > Rubrobacteraceae > Rubrobacter_F. The sequence continues at coordinate 17,553 of JAWWQA010000085.1, read as the reverse complement.
CGATGACGGTGAATTTCATGGCGGCGAAGAAGAGGAGGAGGACCGGCAAGATCGGGAAGAGGGCGAAGAAGTGGAGCACGGCACCCAAAAGTCCACCGATAGAGTCCGACCCAAAATCCATGAGCTGCACGAGAAGCCAGAGGACGACTATGATGCCAACGAAAGAGACGAGGGCCCAGATCGAACCCGCTAGCTGCAGGAGGACACGAACCCAGAAAAAGATCGAACGCAGTACGGGCCACTTGGAGATTCGCGCCAGGACGCCCTTAGGTTGCCAGAGGTTGAAGGGGTCTATCCAGACGTAGATCTTGCCGTCCCGGCGCTCGGCGGAGCTGCTGTAATTGGGTCCGAAAAAGTCTATGCCACCGTAGCGTGCCATGCCTCCGAAGAGAAGTCTCTCTTCCTCTCGATGTGCCTCTGACGCCAAGTTTCTCCTTTTGTAAGTGTTGCACGAGTACCTGAAACTGGATGATAAACGATAGCACGTCGAGCGTCGGGGAGTGCAACGGAGCGTTTGGCAAAAACCGATAAGGAGAATAATCACAAGTATGCCGCCGGGCTTCCCGTCCGAGCCCCCGGATGCTTCCGCTAAGCAGAGGGCGGGCTGGCTGAAACGAGTCGCAGAAGCCCTCTTCCGTCGCTCTTGAGCTCGCGCTCCTCGAGGAAGGAGGTTGGTACCCCGCCCCGCTGGAAGGCCTCGTCCTCCAGAATCGCGAGGTGCAGCGGCAGCGTCGTCTCCAGGCCCGCCACGGCGAACTCGTCTAAAGCGCGCGTGCCGCGCCTCAAAGCCGCCTCTCTCGTCCGTGCGTGGACGATCAGCTTCGCGAGCAAAGAGTCGTAGTACGGTGTGACCTTGTAGCCGGCGTAGAGGTGTGAGTCAACCCTCACGCCGGGGCCGCCGGGCGGGGTGTAGAACTCTACAGGCCCTGTCTGGGGCAGAAAGTTGCGCCGAGGGTCCTCGGCGTTGATCCTGAACTCTATGGCGTGCCCCTGAGAGAGAACCTCGCCCGACACCGAGAGTCCCTCGCCCGAAGCCACCATGATCTGCTCGGCGACCAGATCCACACCTGTGACCATCTCGGTCACGGGATGCTCGACTTGAAGTCGGGTGTTCATCTCGATGAAGAAGAACCCATCCTCCGCGCACACGAACTCGACAGTCCCCGCGCCCTCGTATTCAAGGGTGTCGACGAGCGCCGCGGCGGCGGACTTCATGCCCTCGCGGGCCTCCTCGGGGAGGCCAGGGGCCGGGGACTCCTCGACTAGCTTCTGGTAGCGACGCTGGATAGAGCAATCCCTCTCGGGGAAGATCGCCGTCCTCCCACGCCCGTCCGCGAGGATCTGCACCTCTACGTGCCGCAGTTCCTTCATGTAGCGCTCGGCGTACACCGAGCCGTCACCAAAAGCTGCCCCGGCCTCCCGGCTGGCCGAGGTGTAGGCTGCCTCGACCTCATCTTCGGCCTGGACCACACGCATCCCCTTGCCTCCGCCCCCGGCGCTAGCTTTTATAACCAGCGGATAGCCGACCTCCGCCCCTACGAGCTTGACCTCCACCGCGCTCCGACATGGACCGTCACTACCGGGGGTGATGGGGATGCCCGCGTCTGAAGCCTCCCTGCGGGCGGAGGCCTTGTCGCCCATGCGGGCTATCACCGGAGAGGAGGGACCTAGGAACTTTATGTTGCAGGCCTCGCAGATCTCCGCGAAGCGGGCGTTCTCGGCCAGAAAACCGTACCCGGGGTGGATGGCGTCCGCGCCCGTAAGCTCGGCAGCGGAGATGATGGCGGGGACGTTCAGGTAGCTGCTCGCGGCCTGCGGCGGTCCGATGCAGATCGCCTCGTCCGCCAGGAGGCGGTGCAGGGAGTCCGCGTCGGCTGTCGAATAGACCGCGACGCTACGTATCCCCAGCTCACGACAGGCCCGGATGACGCGAAGTGCCACCTCGCCCCTATTCGCCACGAGGACCTTACTGATCATGAGGGCTTCGCTCCAGGGAGTCGGAAGTCGGGAGTCGGGAGTCGTGTTGTTCTCGTCTCCCTACTCCCCACTCCCTACTCCCGGAGCGAAGCGACCTTCGGGCCGGATGCGGAAGAGCGGCTGATCGTACTCCACACCGCGGGCATTCTCGGCCAGGATCTCGACTACCTCTCCAGAGACGTCCGCGGGGATCTCGTTCATCAGCTTCATCGCCTCGACGATGCACAACGTCTGCCCCGCTCCGATGCGATCCCCAACCTCGACGTAGGGCTCCTCTTCCGGGGCAGGTGCCCGGTAGAACGTCCCTACCACCGGCGAACGCAATACGTGCAGGCTTCCGTTCCGCTCCGCCGAGAGCTCCGGCGGGAGATCCGGGTCGGAAATGGATACGGTCTCTGCCCGGGACGCCCCACTCTGTGACAGCGCAGCGAGGACCTCGACGGGTATGCCAGCAGGGACCTCGGTCTTGGCCTTCACGGTGATCTCCAACTCCCCCTGCCTGACCCGGATCTCCCCTACCCCGCTCTCGGCTAGAAGCTCGACGAGCCTGCCGACGTCTTCCAGAGGCAACTCCCCCTTTGCAGACCCTGGTGTAGCCTCCCCATCGTTCATTATATGATCTCCTTCGACATAGGTCCGGATTGTACACTTATGAAAGGCCGTTGAGTGTACCTGCTCAGGTACAGTGGGAAAAGCCGCCCGGCCGTGTAGAATCTTGTTGTCTTATGATCGCTATTATCCCTGAGAATCAATGAGCATCCGAGTTCTGAACCCGATGGTCGCCCAACAGATAGCGGCCGGCGAGGTGGTGGACAGGCCGGCCTCCGTAGTCAAGGAGCTGGTCGAAAACTCTCTGGACGCCGGGGCCACGAGGGTAGAGGTCGAGCTCGGCGACGGTGGTACGTCGCACATCCTCGTCCGAGACAACGGCTCGGGGATGTCGCCAGAGGACGCTTCACTTTCGGTCCTACGACACGCGACCAGCAAGATCGAGACCGTCTCGGATCTCGAGGCCGTGACGACTTTAGGCTTCCGGGGCGAGGCCCTCGCTTCCGTGGCGAGCGTCTCGGCCTTCTCTCTGACCACTTCAACCGGCGAGGGCACCGGGACGCAGGTCACAGTAGACGGCGGAGGACCGCCCAAGGTCTCCCCCGCCTCACACCCTAGAGGCACCACCATCCTGGTCGACAGGCTCTTTTACAACGTCCCCGCACGCAGAGCGTTCCTCAAGAGCCCCAGGGCAGAGCGAGCGGCGATCGTGGAGGTCCTCACCCACCTGGCCGTAGCCCACCCGTCGGTCGCATTCCGCCTTACCGAGAAGGGACGCGACCATCTCTTGCTTCCCCACGCGCGCGACCTCCGCGAACGCCTCGCCCAGGTCCACGGCGTCGCAAAGGCCCGCGCGATGCGCCCGGTGGAGTACGAGTCCGGCGCCTTCAAGGTCTCCGGGTACGCGGCCCTTCCGAGCGTGACCGAGGGGAGCCGCGCGAGCCAGACGGTCGCGGTGAACGGTCGCTGGGTACGGGCCGAGAATCTAACCCGCGGCATAGACGACGCCTACCGTGCGACGCTACCCTCGGGTCGCTATCCGCCGGTGGCACTATGTGTCGAGGTGGATCCCCGCCGGGTCGACGTGAACGTCCACCCGACCAAGCAGATCGTGCGCTTCTCCGAAGAGCGGGCCGCCCGGGCCGCGGTCGCCACCGCGGTGCGAGGGGCGATCGAGTGGCATCCACGACCACCGGCCGCCGCCCCCCGCTCTACAGAGCCCGCTTATACCCAGGAGAGCTTTCCGCGAACAGCAGCCTCTGATCACGCCCGCGTGACCGAGGGCAGTCCCTACTACTCTCCGCCTGTCCGGGACCTCGGCGAGATACGCGAGCAGCTCGCCGAAGCTTCGAGCCCGCTCTCCGAAGCGGCTCTCGAGGGATCCTCCAGAGCAACGTCGCCGGAGCAGTTCGAGGCGCCGGAGTTACCCGAGCGTGGAGCGTTGCCCTCGTTAGAGGAGCTGCGGGTCATCGGGCAGCTCGCGGCAGGATACATCCTGGTCGAGGAGCCAGGGTCGTTGTGGATCGTGGACCAGCACGTCGCCCACGAGCGAGCCATCCTCGATAGGCTGAACGACGCCGAGGAGTCGGCAGGCGAAGCCTTCGCAACCACGCAAGCCCTCCTCGTTCCGGAGGTGGTGGAGCTTACGCCCGGCGAGGCGGCCGCGGCCGCAGAACACCTGGAGGAGCTCGCCGTGTACGGCTTCGAGGCCGAGCCCTTCGGGCCGAACTCCCTCAGGATCACCGCCGTCATCTCCACCCTGGCAGGCCGGGACGTGACCGGCGCCTTCAAAGAAGCTCTCGCCGCCGCGAAGGGGACCGGACCGGGCCGTCGCCGCGAGGACCACATCCTCGCTACCATCGCCTGCCACTCGGCTGTAAAGCTGGGGGACAGGCTCTCCCAGCCAGAGATGGAAGCGCTGATAAAGAGCTGGCTCACCAGCCGGCTTCCAGCCACCTGCCCGCACGGCCGCTCCATCTGCTACCGCATCGGCGTCAACGAGGTTGCCCGCAAGCTCGACAGGCATTAGCGCGTTTTCCGCACGATACCGGCTATAGTCTATTATCGGCAGGTGCCAGAGAATCCCAGAACAGGCGCGGCCTCGGCGATCCGAGCAGGACCGCCTTCGTCTAAAGACCTCTTTGTAGGCTTCCTCGCGGTCGGTGTGGCGGCTTCGATCTGGGGAACCCTGGGATTCTTTGCGAAGATCCTGTACGCCGAGGGTGTCTCTTTCGAGGCGCTGGTGGCGGTGCGGGCATCTCTCGGCTGGATAGCGATGCTTCTCTTTGTACTGCTGACGAGGGGAGCTGAAAGCTTGCGGGTTGCGCGAAGGGACTTTCTTTTCCTCGTCCCGCTGGGGCTCGTGGGGATAGGAGCTTTCTATCTGCTTTATTTCTTCACGATACGCGAAAGCACGGTCGGGACGGCGGCGATCCTGCTCTACAGCTCGCCGGCGTTCGTGGTGCTTCTGGCTTGGATCTTCTTGAAAGAAACGCTCGGGGTTCTGCGGATCCTGGCGCTCGCGCTGACGTTCGGGGGGATCTTCCTGGTCGTGGGCGGGTACGATCCAGCAACCCTGGAGGTGAGCCCCCTGGTGCTGGCGACGGGCCTCCTCAGCGGCCTTACCTACGGCCTGTACTCTATCTTCGGGAAGCCTGTAGCAAGACGCCTCGACCCCTCTGTGATCCTGAGCTACGCCCTCGGCTTCGGAGCCGTGCTGCTCGTGCTCGCCGCTCTCCCGACGCTGGACACGCTCGTAGGGTTATCATTGAGCTCATACGCGCTGCTCTTCATGCTTGCGGTGGTGCATACCTCCCTCGCCTTCGGGCTGTACACGGTAGGGCTCAAGCGCCTGGACGCGGGGCAGGCGGCGATCGTGGCGACGGTCGAGCCGGTGGTGGCGGGTGCGATCGGAGTGGTCCTACTGGGAGAGGCGCTGACAGCGCCGAAGCTCCTCGGAGCGCTCCTGGTATTGTCGGGGGCGGCGCTGGCTCAAGTGAGACTCGAGAAGGCATCACATGGGGAGAAGGCGTCCCCCAAAGCGCCTTCCCGGCCGCGTTAGGGCAACCTCACGAGGGCCAGCTTGGCCTAACGATAAGGACCGGATACTATAGGGATGCTGGTTCGCGGTGGATGGGTGCGAACGGAGTTGCCGTGTCCGTGTTCCCATCATGCTGAGACCCGGTAGATGTAGGTACAAGGAGAGGCGTATGCCGGTAGAGTTCAAGGGCAGCCAAAGGCACACTTTAGGGGTCGAAGAGGAGCTCCACATCGTGGACGCGGCCACGGGTGAGCTCGTGCCGAAGGTAGACGAGATCATGTCGCGGCTGCCGGAGGATCTCAAGGAGGCCGTCTCCTACGAGCTCTTCCAGTCGGTTTTGGAGATAAAGACGCCGCCGTGCGCGACGGTCGCCGAGGCCGAGGGGCTCTTGAAGGAGCTCAGGAGCCGGGTCGGCTCGTGGGCCGCGGCCTGCGGGGCCGCGCTCGCCTCCGCCGGCACCCACCCCTTCTCCCGCTACCAGGACCAGAAAATAATCGCCCTGGAACGCTACAAAAGGGTCATAGAGACCCTGCGTTGGATCGCCGAGCGCGAGGTTATCTTCGGCCAGCACGTCCACGTCGGCGTCCCCGATGAGGAAGCGGTCATCGAGGCTCACCATCGCCTCGCCGAGCAGGTCCCGCTCCTCTTGGCTCTCTCGTCCAACTCGCCTTACTGGCAGGGGAAGGACACCGGCTACGAGTCGACGCGCGTGAAGATCTTTGAGACCTTCCCGCGCTCTGGCCTCCCCCCCGCCTTCCCAGACTACGAAGCGTTCGAAAACTACGTGGATTTGATGGTCGCCGCGGGCGCCATGGACGACTACACTTTCTGCTGGTGGGACGTAAGGCCCCACTCCAACTTCGGCACTATAGAGCTGCGCGTCCTCGACTCCCAGACGAACCTCAACTCCTCCGTCGCCCTCGCCGCCCTCACCCAATGCCTCGTCGTGAAGGCCCTCTCGGAGAACCCAAAGGGTCCCTACCACTTCGATCTCACCGTCGAAAACAAGTGGCGCGCCTCCCGCCACGGTCTCGACGCTACCTTCTACGACGCCCGAAAGGGAACTTCAACCCCCGCCAGAGATATGGCCCGCACCCTGGTGGAGGACCTGCGCCCCGTCTCCCAGGACTTGAACTGCGAGGACGAGCTCCTAGACGTGCTGGAGATAGTGGAGAACGGCACAGGCAGCCAGCGCCAGCGCCGTGTCTACGAAAGAAGCGGCGACTTCCTCGATGTCGTCGCCTTCCTCATAGAAGGTACCCGACCGACGATGGCCAAAGCTTCCAGCGAGAGCCAGATCGAAGCGCAAAGTTAGCTGATCAGCCGCTCAGCTTCTTGGCCGGCCTCCCAATCCCTGCGATCGATGACGTACCAGACCACGTCGTAACCCCTCCAGTGAGTCTCGCCCCGGTAGGTCAGGCCCGCCTTCTCCATGACGCGCCGGGAGGCTATGTTCTCGGGGACCGTGATGCTGATGATGCGCTCGAGCCCGAGCTTCTCGAACCCGTAACGAACGCTCGCCAGCGCGCCCTCGGTAGCGAGACCCCGGCCCCAAAACGAGCGGTCGAGCCGCCAACCGACTTCAGTCTTGTCGTCACCCTCGGGCCAGTCATCATGATACAGCAAGCCTACAAAGCCGATGAACATACCGGTCGCCTTATCTTCCACCGCCCACAGCCCGAAGCCTCGCTCCGTCCAGCCTCGCTCGAACCTCGCGATCTGCGCCTCGCACTGCTCGCGGGTCATCCTGCCGGACAGGTATCGCATCACCTCCGGATCGGCGCACATACGGGCGTAGGCGTCGAGATCACCCCCCCTCCACCGGCGCAACAGGAGCCGGTCCGTCTCTAACTCAGCCACGCCCGATCCACCAATCTTCCTCAACTCGCAGCGTAAAGCTGATAGCTGAAGGCTGATAGCGGATTTGAGTAGCTTTCAGCTACTCAAATCCTTGCGACCAGATACGATCTAAGTCGTAGTTCGAGTAGCAACGGAAGGCGACCATGGTCTCGGTTCGGGCGACGCCGGGGATCTGGGCGAGGTTTTCGGGCACGATTTCGGCGAGCCGTTCGAAGTCCGGTATTCGTACCATCACGACGAGGTCGTAGGGGCCGGTTACGGAGTAGACCTCTGTCACGCCCTGGACCTTGAGCATGGCCTGGGCGGCCTCTTGCACCCTCTCCCGTTCTGTCCTCACCAGGACGACCGCCGTTACCAAAGCTCTCGCCTCCTTTTTGTCCTATAGACCGAACGTCACCGTGCCCGTAAGTACGTTGTCTTCCTCATTCTGTTCGTACTTGACCGGGCCTGCCTTGACGCTCACCTCGGCGGTCTCGTTGAACTCGCCGGGCTTGAATCCCTTGACCTCCACACTAGCCTTACTGCCGGGCTCTATGCGATCGATAGTCGCCGGTAGGGCCTGGCGTTCGGCCTTGGTGTTGAGGACTACCTCCACCGGTACGCCGGTCTCGGCGACCTGGCCGCCGTTGATCACGGTCACAGTAAAGGCCAGCTCGTCGGAGCCGGTGAGCATCACGTCTGCGCCCGGGTAGAGCGGCCGGCCGGCCACCTCGACGCTAAAGATCTTTACGTCACGCGGAGTGCTCGGGTCTTCGGGGGTAGGAGAGGACGTGTCCCCGGTGGATGCGCCTTTGGCGGAGCTGGTGGAGAGGCCTAGAGCCTCGTAGTCCATAAAGGGCTTCGGCTCGTAGAGGTAGTTCTGATCACTCCTCCGCCCTGACGCCCTGAGGGCCTCCTCAGAGGCGGGGACGTAGTGATTGAAGACGATAGCGTCGCTGAGCTTGTAGTCTTCGACAGCCGAAGCGATTGCCTCCCCAAACTTGTCGCTGTCTCCCTTCGCGGCCCCGGCGAGCTCACTGGTCGCGGCGGCCCGAATGCCCAAAGCCGTAACCATGTAGTGGTGGACGTTCTCGAACTCCGGTGGCACCTCCGCCCTGTGCAAAGCCTCCAGGTAACCCTTCTGGGTCGCATCAGCCACCCGGTCTATGGCTGCGGTGTCGAGGTTTGCGGGATCTTTGAGTGCTCCTGAGAGTGTAGGTTGCAGATCCTCGTTACCCACGTTGGCCGAATCACTCAAGGTGCTGTCTGCGCTGGTGATGTACTTGCGGATCTGGGTAGCCTCCTGGGCCGCGACGCAGCTCCTCGCGACGAAGAAGATGAGGACGAAGCAGAGGATGAGTAATAACACGCTCCCGAGAAGCGTCACCCAGGGCGGCAAGATCACCCGCTCGCGACGCCCGGAGGGCCGGCGGGGTCGCCTACCGGAGCCACTACCCGAACTCGTAGGCTTCCGACGGGCCTTCGGCCTGGACCTGTGGGATTTGCGCTCTACGAACACCCCCCTACCACGGAGATCAAAGGCCCGCCTCCCTGCTACACAGGGCGACGCCGTTGTGGGCGAGGGGGGACTCGAACCCCCACGTCCTCTCGGACACTAGACCCTGAACCTAGCGCGTCTACCTATTCCGCCACTCGCCCGTTTGATTCTCTCCCGGCCTTCGCCGACCTTGAGAAACCTGGCGGATTTTACCTCAGTAGCCATCAGCTGTCAGCCCTCAGCTTTCAGCAAGGGAAATCAAGTGCTAATCCGCCGCACGTTTTCCGGTCCCTGATACGCTGAATCGCTGCCGCACCGCACCTGGCCTTCTTCTCACCGGTCTCTTTGAATGCCCGTTACCGCTGCGTCGCACGAGCACCGCGAGGCAAGAGCTGACGGTTGACCGCTGATAGCTGAAAGCTATAAATTAGTAACGGACGGCCCGCGTTGGGCTTAGAATAGCTGTATATGGCCGAGACGCATTACATTGGCGGCTGGGCTCCCGGCCAGGGCTGCTATGCTCTCGGGGAGATGATCGGCCGGGGTGGCTTCGCGACGGTGTGGCGAGCCCATCCCGTAGACGATTCCCGAAAGGGGTTCTTCGGGAAGCTCGGGGGTAGCCGGGAGCTGGCCATCAAGGTTATCCCGGTCTACAGCTCCCAGGAGCGTTCGCGAGCGCTCAGGGAGGGCCAGATCGCGGAGAACCTCCGCCACAAGAACATCGTCGAGACGATCGAGGTCATTCCTGGGGACCTCGAGGTGTACCTGGTGACCGAGTTCGTGCGTGGGGTGCCGCTCGACGTAGCCGCCAGGCACTATGCACTCGACCAGGTCATAGATGCTCTAGTCCAGATCCTGGAAGCGCTAGATTACGCTCATTCGCAGGGAATCATTCACCGCGACATAAAACCCCAGAACGCCCTTGTGGACGATCGAGGTAGGGTGAAGCTTACCGACTTCGGGGTGGCCTACCGGGCCGGAGATACGCGCCTGACGCAGATCGGCTACGCAGTCGGCACCCCTGGCTACATAGCCCCGGAGATCCTGGACGGTGAAGATCCCACAGAGCTGACCGACATCTACGCTGTCGGCGCCACCGCCCGCGCCCTGCTGGCCCACCAGCCTGAGGAGCTGCCGCAGCGCCTCCTGGAGTTCGTGAACCGCGCGACCTCTCCCAACCCGGCCCACCGCCCCCGGAGCGCCTCGGCGGCTCTGAAGCTCCTCTCCCGTCGCCGCGACAGCAGCGGTGCTGCGAGGAACGTCCCGAAGGGTAATAAAGTCCCCGCCACCGGGCGATACGCAAACCAGGCCTTGAGGGTAGTTAACGGCGTGGTGGCCGGTTGGTTAGGCTACCTCTGTGCCGGTCTCCTGCTCGATGGAGCCGAGGCTCTGGGGATAGCGGCGGGCTTCGGGGTCCTGGGCTACCTCTTGCCGCGCCTCGGGGCTCTCGGGGTGATAGTCGCTCTGGCCGTGGCGCTCTTCAGGAGCCAGGAGGCGAGCCTCGGATTCGCGACGCTACTGCCAATCGTAGGCGGTATGTGGGTCGCCGCCGGCTCCGGTAGCCAGAGCATGGGACGACTCCCTCTGGGGCCCTTGCTTGCGATCCCGCTCGCTATCTACGGTCTCGGGGCCGGGCTGCCGCTCTTTCTGGGAACGCTCATGCGGCCTTTAGGGGCCGCTTTTTCGGCGGCGGCGGGAGCGCTCTCGCTCGTCGTCTACGAACTCTCCTTCGGAAACGGAGTGATCCCCTACTCCGGTCTTCCTCTGGAGAACCTCCCGCGGTATTCGGGTCCCGTGGAGCTGCTGGGACAGTATCAGGCGCTCCTGCAGGCGTATCCGATGCTCGTCGTGCTGGCCGCCCTGTGGGCTACGATGGCCGGGGTGGTTGCGTTAGCGGAGTGGTTCGGACAATGGGCGCTGGGGCTCGTCCTCGCGGTTGGCGGTGGCATCTTGGGGTATGCGCTCGAGATCTCGGTCACGCAGGAGGCGTTCTCGGAGGCTCTGACTTCTCTAGGTCTGGCGGCTATAATGTATGCTGCTGTAAAGTACCTCTGGTCCAAGGTCGATGGGTAGGTTTCTTTGGGTTTCCTGCGGCTGATAGAGAAGCGGATGGAGTCCCTCGTGGAGGGGGTCTTCGGTCGCGCCTTCAGGCGGCAGGTTCATCCGGTCGAGATCGCCAAGGGCCTCACCAAGCAGATGGACGAGAATCGCATGGTGAGCGTCTCGCGCACCTACGCCCCTAACGACTTCACCATCCACCTCTCAAAGCCCGACGCAGAATCCATGACAGTCTACCAGGACGCTCTGAAGGATGAGCTGATCCAATACGCCTCTACTCATGCCCGATCGAATAACTACCACCTCATGACTCCGCCGAAGATCCGGTTCGTCACCGAGGAGTCCTTGCGCTTCGGCGAGTTTGGCGTTACCGCCAAGCTTACCGGCGGTGATGGACCCCGCGAGAAGGGCGCCCCGGACGACACCTCGGGACAGACCCGTATCTTCCGCACCGAGAAACCCGGAGGCGATGCTCAAGGAACTGCCGCTATCTCCTCCGAGGAGGCGAGGAAGCACGGGCTCGCGCGGGAGATCGTGGAGCTGGCCCTGGAGAACGAAACGCAGCCTCTGGAGGGTCCGGGCCCGTGGAGCATTGGCCGCTCCGAGGAGAACGACATCGTCATCTCGGACCCGAACGTGTCCCGGCGGCACGCTCGACTCTCGCGCTTAGAGAACGGCTTCATCATCGAAGATCTGGGTTCGACCAACGGCACCCTCCTCGACGGAGCGCCCATAGACCGCGAGCGCATTGAGAGCGGCGACGAGCTAACCTTTGGAGGAGTCATCGCCCGCTTCGTTCGCCAGCCTGGCGACGCGGGGTCTTCTAAGCAGGATCACTGGGACTTCAGGGGACCTACCGGACGCCAAAAGGGCTACGGAGGGCGTTAAGGGCGTGCTCGACCTGCAGGTGCCGCTGCTGGCAGCGAAGGCTCTGATACTCCTCTTGCTCTTCGCCTTTATCTACGCCGTGGTCCGTCGTAGTATCGCCGATCTGCGCGCCGTGCCGGAGGACGAGACCTTTGTCCCCGGCGAGCCCGACGCTCGCCGCGATCGTCCTGTGGCCAGCTCTGGAGCCCTCGCGTCCGAAGGCCAGAACGGTGCCTCCACGCTAGTGGTCGAGGACTCTAACGTTCTCGCGCCGAGCACCCAGTTCCAGATAGCGAGCGGCACGACGAGCATCGGCCGTTCGAGCGCGAGCGACATCGTTCTAAAGAGCGACGACTTCGTCTCGGGGCAGCATGCCAGGCTCACCCGTCACGGGGGTCTCTTGTACGTCGAGGACGCCGGTTCAACCAACGGCACCTACGTCAACGAGCGCAAGACCATCGGCGCCACCCCTTTAAGAAGCGGCGACCGGGTGCGGGTGGGATCCACTACCTTCAGGTACTCCGAGTAGAAAGGCGCCTGCGTGCTTGTTCTCGAACACCACGGCGTCACGGATCCAGGCAAGGTCCGCCAGAATAACGAGGACTCTTTCCTCGTCGGTGAGGGCCGGGACGAGACGCTCTTCGTGGTCGCCGACGGCATCGGCGGCTTCGAGGCCGGGGAGGTCGCGAGCTCCATCGCGGTCGACGTCCTGAAGAACGTTGGACCTTCAGAGTCGTTGGAGGACGCCATAAGGGAGGCCAACCGGCGCATCCTCGCCGCGGCGAGAGGTGACGAGAAGCTCGCGGGCATGGGGACAACCGTGGTGGCGATGCGCTTCGGCGGTACTGAAGAGGAGCCGGTCACCCAGATCTCACACGTCGGCGACTCCCGGGCGTACCTCTTGCGCGATGGCGAGCTGCAGCCCATCACCGAGGACCATTCTTTAGTCGCAGAGCTCGTCCGGAGCGGCGACCTGACCCGCGCCCAGGCCTCGGAGCACCCGCAGAAGAACCTGATCACACGCGCTCTAGGGGCCGAAGACGAGGTCGAGGTCGATACGGCCGTCCTTCCCGTCGAGCCCGGGGACCGTTTAGTCCTCTGCTCTGATGGTCTTACCGATATGGTCCCCGAGTCGAAGATGCTGCACCTCCTCACCTCCTCCCCCGAAGATCCCGAGAAGGCCACCCGCGCCCTCGTCGTGGCCGCCCTCGAAGCCGGCGGCGTGGACAACGTGACAGTCGTGGTGGTGAACGTAAAAGAGCAAGAGCCCCCCACCGAAGCACCGCGCCGGGGAGACACCCAGGAGCTGAGAACCCTCGCCCCTAGAGAGACATACGCCCCTCGCCGTCGGGTGAGTCCCCAGGGTCGGAGCGTGCGTAGCAAGCGCGCTGCTTCACGCAGGAAGATAGGGAAGTTAGGACGTGCTGTAGAGACGCTCATCCGGACGGTGGCAGTGGTGCTGGTGCTGGCGGCTCTCGCCTCGCCGTTCTATCTCTGGGGCGCCAGCCGGTATTTTCTAGGCTTCGACAACGGTGAGGTGGTGGTCTACCGGGGATTGCCATACGCCCCTCTGGGCCTCGAGCTCAACGAGGAGGTGCGGAGGACGGGCCTTAACGAGTCCGATGTAGAAGCCCGTTTTCGGGATGCCGTAGAGAACCACAGGCTCTACTCGTCGGAGGAGCAGGCCGATACTGTCGTGCGCGACCTGGAGAGCGCGGAGCCTTCACAGCAATGACCCAGCGCGCCGCCCTCCCCATGGCCATCGCTCTCCTTATCACGACTTTAGGCTTCGCAGCCCTCATCTTCGTCCAGGAGGCCAAGAGCCCGCCTCTGATCTACGGGGCGTACTACGCCGGGACGATGGTCGTTCTCTATCTCGGTGTCAGGCTCTGGCTACCTCACTCTGACGTGTTGCTTCTGCCGATAGTAACGCTCCTTACCGGGGTCGGGCTGGTCACGATCTACCGTCTCACCTACGGAGTGCCCGGGATCGAGAACCTCGCCACCACACAGGCGGGTTGGATCCTGGTGGGTAGCGGGGCCCTGGTGTTCGTAGTTCTCTTCTTTCGCAACTACCACAAGCTATTCGCCTACAAGTACCTCCTGGCCCTGGCCGCCGTAGGCTTTGTCGCCTCGACTTTCACGCCCTTAGGCTACGAGGTAAACGGGGCGAGGCTCTGGCTGCAGATAGGACCGGCGAGCTTTCAGCCCTCCGAGTTCGCCAGGATAGCCTTGGTCATCTTCTTCGCCGGCTATCTCGCCGAGAAGCGTGATCTCTGGGCGGCGACGAGCCGCTCGTTCATGGGAGTGCAGCTACCGGCGCTGAAATACTTCGGACCAGTAGCGCTCGTGTGGGCGGCATCCTTGGGGCTACTCGTTTTCGAGAAGGATCTCGGGAGCAGCCTGCTCTTCTTCGCTGTGCCCGTGCTCATGCTCTACGCGGCGACAGGCCGCATCGCTTACGTCATCCTCGGCACGCTCCTCTTCGCTCTGGGCTCGTTTGCCACCTACCTCGCGTTCTCGCACGTGCAGTTGCGTGTGACGAGCTGGCTCGACCCCTGGTCCGATCCCCACGATTCGGGGTTCCAAATCACCCAGAGCATCTTCAACATCGCCGACGGTGGTCTCACCGGCACTGGCTTAGGGGAAGGCTTCTCCCAGACCATCCCCGAGGTTCAGACTGACTTCATCTTCTCCACCATTGCCAGCGAGCTTGGCCTTCTTGGGGCGACGGCCCTGCTCCTCGCCTTCCTCGTCTTCGTATACCGGGGGATAAAGATAGCCCTCCTCGCGGAGGATGATGCTTCGAAGCTCCTCGCCTTTGGACTCGCGGCCATGTTCGCGATGCAGACCTTGATCATCGTCGGTGGCGTCACGAAGGCCATCCCGCTCACAGGCATCACCCTGCCCTTCGTCTCCTACGGGGGCTCCTCGGTGGTCGGCAACTTCATCCTCACAGGCCTCCTCCTGGTAGTCTCCGAAAAGGCCGGAAAGCGTGTCGTCGAAGAAGCGCCAGGGTACAGGAACTCGGAGAAGGTGCCTTGAACGCCCAGCTCAGGCGTACCTTCTATCTCTTCGTGGCCGGGTTCGTGGCCCTGGTGGGGATGCTGGCCTACTGGCAGGTATACGCGAAGGAGTCATTGGCAACAGACCCGGCAAACTCCCTGCAGTCGCGGCGGGTCCAGGAGGTTCCGCGCGGCCTGATCCTGGCCGGCGATGGCGAGACGGAGCTAGCCCGCAGCGAACAGAACGACAGTGGCAGCTACACACGTATCTACCCCGAGGGACCACTCTACGCAGGTGTTACCGGCTACTGGAGTACCAGGTACGGGGCGAGCGGGATCGAGATAGGGCAGAACAACAACCTCTCCGGCGCCGGCGAGCCCGAGACCCTCGACGAGCTCATCAACCAGGTCTCCGGAGGTCCGCAAGCCGGCAACGACGTCGAGCTTACCCTGGACCCCGAGCTCCAGCGCACCGCCTATGACAGTCTCGCCTCGAGCAGCACCGGCCGCGGATCTGTCGTCGCCTTGAATCCCAAGAGCGGTGAGATCCTCTCTTTGGTTTCCTACCCGTCCTACGACCCGAACAACATAGATGAGAAGTTCCCCGAGCTGGCCAAAGACCCGAACAATCCGCTCCTGAACAGGGCAACGCAGGGACTCTACCCACCAGGCTCGGTCTTCAAAGTCATAACAGCCGCCGCAGCGCTGAAGGCCGGGATGAAGCCATCGGACAAGTTCAAGGACAACGGGACTTATGAGACACCGGGGTACACAGTGTATAATTACAAGGGCAGATCCTACGGAGACGTGACCTTCGAGCAGGCCCTTGAGAATTCCATAAACACCGTCTTCGCTAGAATCGCTAACGAGAACGTGGGCGCCAAGCCCCTGGCCCAGACGGCCGAAGACTTCGGCTACTATGACCCTTACAAGGACTTCCCGCTACCCATCACCCCGAGCGTCCTCGGTCCCCCGCCTGAGCAGTGGGATCAGGGGAACATAGCCCAGATCGCCTTTGGCCAGCAAACGGTCAGCAGCAACGTCTTCGAGATGGCCCTCGTGGCTGGCGCGATCGCTAACGGAGGAACCATGATGGAGCCTCGTCTGGTACGCGAGGTCCGCTCTCCGGACGGCGCCATCATCGACAAGCCCACCCCCCGCGTCCGAAACAAGGTTGTGGACGCGGACACCGCCCAAACCCTAAACGATATGATGCAGAAGGTCGTGACCCAGGTTGAGACCGAGATCGTGATTCCCGGCGTCAAGGTGGCGGGAAAGACCGGTACTGCCGAAGCCCCGGGCGACGAGATCCACTCCTGGTTCATCGCCTTCGCCCCCGCGGACGACCCGGAGATTGCTGTGGCGGTCCTCGTCGAGAACGGGCAGGAGGGTTATAAACAAGCCGCCCCAATCGCTCGCCGCATGATAGAGAGCTACCTCAAGAGCCAGGGCAAGCTCCCCGAAGAGCGCCCGAGCCCTCCACCCAAGCCCGCCCAATCGCAGAATGAGCAGACCACTCCGAGCAACCAGCCCGCCCAACCGAAAAATCAGGCTCCCTTCCAGTTCCCCTTCCAAAACCCCTTCCAAAATCCCAGCCAGAACCCGAACCAGAACCCCGGCCAGAACCCTGCTCAGGCACCAGGCCAGAACCCTGCTCAGGCACCAGGCCAGAATCCGGCTCAGGTACCGGGGCAGAGACCACCGGGCGGGTAAGGTTATAATGCCCCGTAGCTTGGAACAGCTCGTAGACAACCGCTACCGTATACTCAGACCGCTCGGCTCCGGAGGCATGGCCGAAGTCTATCTGGCCCACGACGACGTTCTTGACCGGGACGTCGCCCTCAAGGTCATGAGCGGACGCTACTCTGATGACGACGAGTTCGTCGAGCGCTTCAAGCGCGAGGCCCAGAGCGCCGCTGCTCTCTCGCACCCGAACATAGTTTCGATCTACGATCGGGGCGAGTCCGAGAGCGGGACGTACTACATAGCGATGGAGTACCTGCCCGGCGGCACCCTCAAGGACCGTATCTTGCAGCGCGGGGCGTTGCCGCCCCGGACGGCGGCGGCGGTGGCGCTCCAGATCGCCGAAGCTTTGCGAGCCGCTCACGAGGCTGGGGTCGTGCATCGAGACATAAAACCTCATAACGTTCTCGTCACCGAGTCGGGCGACATTAAGGTAGGTGACTTCGGCATAGCGCGGGCCGCCACGTCGAGCACTATGACGAAGACTGGTTCGATCCTGGGTACGGCTCACTACATCTCCCCCGAACAGGCGATGGGCGAGCTGGTGGGTTTCCCGAGCGACCTATACTCCCTGGGCGTGGTCCTCTACGAGATGCTTACCGGCACGCTTCCCTACGACGCGGAGACCTCCATAGGCATCGCTATGAAGCATGTCAACGGCCATCTCGTTCCACCCAGGGAGTTGAACCCCGAGATACCCAAGGGCATAAACGCCATCACCACCCAACTCCTCGCGAAGAATCCCAACGAACGCTACGCAGACGCCAGCGAACTCATAAAAGACCTCGAGAGAGTTCTCGAGGGCCTCGAGCCCGCCGCAGTAAGCACTACCCGTACGATGAGCCGAGTCGTGCCAGCGGGGATGGCGCACACTCATGCCATGCCGGGAGCGCCGGTGGCCAACAGAGACAAACGCCGCCAGAGATGGCCCTGGGCACTGATCCTGCTCCTAATCCTCCTGTTCCTCGCCATGCTCG
>JAWWQA010000084.1:0-5239 GCA_033854695.1 Rubrobacteraceae bacterium | reverse complement strand
GACAGGCTCAGAGCCGTTGGCTGCCGCGTTCAGTACGTGGGTGGAGAAATCTATGGTCTCCTGGGCAACGAAGCCAGTAGGGTTCTCCTTGAGGGCTTTGCGGGCGTGTTCCAGGTTCTCTCGGTCTGCTTCGGGGCCTACCATGAGACCCTGCCCCCCATAGCCCTCCCGAGGTTTGAGCACCAGTTCGTCGAGGCGATCTAAGATCTCCTCCCTCTGCTCGGGCTCTGAGGGAGAGAGCGTGGCGACGTTCTTGAGTAGCGGCTCCTCCCCGAGGTAGCGCTCTATCATGGCTGGCACGTATGGGAAGACCGCTTTGTCGTCGGCCACCCCGACACCGGGCGCGTTGACGAGGTTGACCTTGCCTGCGAGGTAGACAGCTTCGAGCTCGGGGAGGTCACTCTGTATGTAATCCTCGTCGAAGCGGCGGTAGATCACGTCTATCCTCCGCCCGTCGGAGCGGTCCCAAACCTCGCCGCCCCTTATCTGGCACTCCGCAAGAGTGAGCAACCGGATGTTACACGCCTCTGCTATACGCTTGTGCTCAAAGTACGCCGAGTCCTCCTCACCGCGGCTCACAACCGCAACACACGGCTCCCTGACACCGGGAGGCGCAGCGATCTCGAGAGACCTCCTCAGCACAGCGTAGTAGGCAGAGATAGCGCTGACCCGATAGAGCTCGCACAGATCCCTCATGGACTCCAGCACTGCCCGCCGGATGGCCTCCGAGTACGCAACCCCGCTGGGCACCCGCACGTTGTCCTCCAGGACCATGTACTCCTTGGGCGCTAGCTGCACCACATCCGGGCCGTAGATGTGGACCGGTACAGAGTAATCGGGCAACGGGCCTGAGCGGTAGAAGACGCTGCTCTCTACTATCTCCTCGGGTACCACGTCCTGCTCGCCGTTATACAGGTCCAGCAGCCAGGCGTTGATAGCATAGCCTCTCTGCAAAAGCCCCCTGGAGAGTATCTCCCGGTGATCTTTTGGGATTATTCTGGGTATCCAGTTGGCCGGTAGGATGCGTTCCTTACCCGCAGGATCTTCATCCAGGGGGAAGGTGGCTCCGAGCTCACGCAGCTTCTCATCGGCCCGCGCGCTTCTGTCAGCAAAATCCTCCTTCCCTATGCGCTCCAGGGTCTCAAACAAGGGACGGTAGCGCTCGCGAATCGCGCCTCCGGGTTCGAAGACCTCGTTGAAATGCTCTATTCTAATCTCCATTCGCTCCCGCTCTTGCAACTCTTGTATCTTTAGACTCCGGGCGGAATGATGTTACTTGTTTCTCAAGCTCGCTGCAGGCTTCACGCACGAGCTCCAATCCCCTCTCTTCCGAAATCCACGAGACCGGGGACGTGAAGCCTTGCCGGATTTCGGTCTCCGTGGTCCGGTAATGTCCAGCGGTTTTCAAGGCTTCAAGGCGCGGCTTCTCTCTGGTCGACTCCTCGCCCTCGCTAGAGAATCGCACGATGGAGTCCAGGTAGGAGACGACTTCAGGGCTTTCGATCCCGCTCGTCATAGCGGCGTGGAAGAGCTCTCCATTAAGGTATCCGAAGGGTGGCACCAATAGCGTCTCCCCGGCGACCTCAAAGACGCGCAGGTCCTCGTGCGGGAGGACTGCGAGGCGTTCCCGGCGGACTCGCTCGGCAGCGCTGCTTATAAGAGCGCTGATCGCCAGTACAGTCTCTGGATAGTTGCTGTCTATTCCTCGCAGCTCTACTGTTCCTAACGGGTTGAGGCGCACGGGGTTCCAGGAAGACGCGCTTAGCAAGCCTCCTCCCATCTCCAAGAAGTGCCTGCGTTCCACTCCCGCCCGGTCCATCGCCTCGATCCAAGCGTGGTAGCGGGTGAACTGCTGCTCGACCAACTCTTCGGTGCTGCTTGCGTAGGGTAGAAGACCTCCAACCCACTGGTGCCAGGCGTAGAGGCCGTGGGGAGCGAGGTTGGGGTCGCCACGGTAGAGAGCTGTACGAGCCGCCATCCTGTAAGCGATCCCCTCGTAGAAGGGGCACGAGCGGGTGAGCGCTATGAGCGCCGCGTCGAGAGCCGTCGCCAGATTGTAGAGGTTCAGTAGTTCCTCGCGCGCGGCTCTTGGAGCGTCATACGAGACCCCAAGCTGGGGATCTACCGTTCCTGCCGCCACTTCCAGGTGCAGGTGCACTCCGGCACAACGCCCGGCATGCGCAAACCTCTCTTGCCCGAGCGAGCGGGCCTGGAGTTGGTAGTGGAGCTCGTCGCGCATGACGGGTTTCACACGGAGCGGGTACGTCGCCAGTGGGTAGAGCCGGAGGCCTAGCTCCCGTCCCGCGTACAGGGCTAGTTCGACGCTCGTCATGTATTCGCGCGAAAGCTCGGCAAGAGAGTACACCGGAGGCATGTTTATCTCCACTAAGCTCTTTGCACACTCTGGCGCGAAGCCCTTGGGGTCCTGCCCTGAGGCCTTCGCCGCCTCCCTGCACAGAGCCAGGAATTCGTCCGCCCGGTTAGAGAGAAAGCCATCCTCGTCTACCAGGAAGAATTCCTGCTCCAGCCCTACACGACGGTCGTCTAACGTCATCAACAGTACCTGGCTCCAGACTCAGAGATTGCCAACGTGAATCTAAGCACTAAGTCGGGGCGCTGCCATCGGCCCAGTGGAGAAGGTCGGACCGCTGTATTTGGCCCGAGGGAGAAAGGTCTCAAAGGCCCAAGTCCTAAGTCCGCCGGGGAACTTCTTCTCGTGAGGGGGCAGTGAAACGGCCCGCCACCTTCTTTCGCGATGTGCAGAAGACGTACGCGAGTGTTGCAGTTCAATCTGGCGTTTGGTGTAGAGCCCGCGCTGGTACTACGGCCGCGCTTCGCGCTTGTTCGCCGGGTGGCGTTTCCGGACTACTTGCGGGTGTCGTTGAGGATCTCGAAGATCTCGCTAATGAGCGCCTCGCGCTTTTGGGGCGGGAGGTCTCTGGGATGGATGGTCTGCTTGTCTGACTGGAGGTTGCGGTGGTTCGCCTCCTCGGCCAGGTACCGATCTATGAGGCGCACGACGGCGTCGACCTTCTCGCGAGGGAGACCGTCGCCACCGCGGGTTAGCCTGCTCCACATGCTGCTCACCTCTTCTCCTGGCTGCTCTTGTCACGATGGATTATACCCCGCGACGCCGAAGCGTCCGGGAGCTACGCAGAGCGTGACGGTGTACGGCGGGGGAAGGAGTGTTCCCTGGAGGGAGCGAAGCCGTCGGGGTTGCGCCAGGCGTAGGTGGTTATACGGAGGTTGCTCTCGTCTATCTCGACGAGGTTGAAGCTCGATGGGCGTCCGGCGCGAAGGCGGTTCGAGATCGTGCCTGCAGTCGAGACGATGAGGCCGGAGGCTCTCTCCTCGACCGTGTGGACGGCCTCCTGGTGGTCGTGGCCACAGAGGACCAGCTCGGTTCCCAAAGACGCGAAGGCGCTCAATGCCTGCTTCGTGTTGGCGAGGCCGTGGCGTCCGGAGGCCTCGCCCCGTATGGGGTTGTGATGGATCATGACTATCCTGGCAGCGTCCGGGGCAGCCTTCGCGAAGGCTGCCTCGACCTTTTGGAGATCGCGCTTGTTGACGTGTCCTATCACGCCGAGGTCTCTGAAGCGGCGCGTGAGCGAACCGCGCGAGATGCCGTGTGCGGTGTTGCAAGCAGCGATCACTGCTCCCGACACCTCGAGCGACGGATTGAGCTCTGGTGAGATGTGTTGCATGTACTTTGAGTACTTGAACTCATGGGCGGTCCTGCTAAAGAGGCCGAAGTTGCGGGCGACGGCACCGATCCAGCGCACGTCGTGGTTGCCGGGGATGACGATGACGGGGGCGGTCTTGCGGATGTCGTCGAGATAGGCACGGGCGCGAACGAACTCGGAGTTCGAGCACCGCTGGGTAAGGTCACCCGAGATCGCTACTGCGTCCGGCGCAAGCTCCGCGATGCAACCCCTCAAGAGATCAAGCTGCTCCGCTACCGCGGGCCGCCCAAAGTGTAAGTCCGAAGCGTGCAGTATTTTAGTCACAGAGAGGAAGTTTACCCGAATCCAGGCGCCCGAGAACCTGTCTCTAGCGACCAGCCACCAGGCAAAAACAGTACTGACGCCAGAGCCACTGCTCTTGGTCGCAACCAAAACAGTGCCACCGGCGCTACTGGCCAGTTCACACCTGCCCCTATGACAAGAGAGTAGAAGAAAGACCAAACAGGGCTGAAAGCTGATTGCTGACAGCTGACAGCTAGATTTCCGCCAGGAACTCTTTCAGGGCAGCGTTGAACTCTTCGGGGGCTTCGAGGTTCGAGAGGTGGCCGGCTTTGGAGAGGGTGAGGTGGCGGGAGTCGGGTATCTTTGCGGCCATCTCACCCATGATCTCCGGCGTGGAGAGGGCGTCCTGCTCACCGCCGACGACGAGCGTGGGTACGTTTATCTTCCCGAGCAAATCGGTTGAGTCAGGGCGGTCGCGCATGGCGCCCAGAGCCGCGACGACGCCGTCAGGGGAGCTCTCGAGGATTATGTCGCGCACGAACTCCACGACGTCCTTTTTGTTTTTCAGGGTATCAGGTGCCAGGAGGCGCTCCATCTGGAGTTCGGGGAGGACCTCGACGCCTTCTTCGGCTACCTGGCGGGCCAGTTCGCGGCGGGCTTCCCTAGCGTCTTCGGAATCCGGCTCCGGACGGGTGTTAGCGAGGAGGAGGGCGGAGATGCGCTCGGGGAAGAGCCTCAGGGAGGCGAAGACGACGTAGCCACCCATCGAGAGGCCACCTAGGACGACCTTCTCCAGCCTGAGCTTGTCGAGGAGTTCCACGAGCCCTTCGGCGTAATAGCGCACGTCCGGCTGGGCGCATGGGCGGGGCGAGGAGCCGAAGCCGGGATAGTCCGGTGTGATCACCCGCCGGTCAGCGGCGAAGGCCTCGACCTGAGGCGCCCACATCCGGTGGTTGAGCGGGAAGGCGTGTAGCAGGACTACCGGGTCCTCGGGGCCTTCTCCGTGCTCGCGGTACGACATCGGGCCGCCGCTCGTACGGTACTCCGGCATGATCTCTCGCTCCCCTCTCGTCTTCTAAGCTTTTCCTTTGCGTACTTACGTACACTAACATCTCCCCTGCCCTAAAATGGGGATACGGCATGAGGATCTTGTACACGCTCCTTCTGGTCGGGGTGACGTTGGTGTGGAGCTGGACATTCGTCATCGTACGGCACGCCATCGCGCTCTACGGTGTCCTGGGCTTCCTGGCTGCGCGCTTCACGCTGGCCGCGAC
>JAWWQA010000083.1:0-4830 GCA_033854695.1 Rubrobacteraceae bacterium | reverse complement strand
GCGCGCCCGAAGAGGTACCCTGCGAGCCTGGCGCGGAAGAGGCAACGGCTGAGAGGGTGGAGGAGATCCGGCAGTCCGTCACGGACGAGCGGATCCAGGAGCGCGTGGAGAGGATCAGCCAGACTCCCGATGGGCGTCCGGGCGACGAGGAGGGAACGGAATGACAGCTGTATCCCAGGTACGCCAGTTCTCGAAGATCAAAGAGGTAGTCTCCGGCTGGTCCGGCATCCGGGAGTTCCTGCGCGGTGGGGATGCGGGAGAGCTGGTGCCGGTGGTCATCCCGCGAGACCGGCGGCGCTACGGCTGGCTGTTCCTGCTGTTCCTGGCTTTTTACCTGATCGGCTTCGCTGTCTTCTCGGGGAGCGCCGCGATCGCGGGGCTGGCAGGTCTATTTGCGGTTTTCTTGATCGCGCTCGCGCTGTTCTGGCTCTGGCGCGGAGCGATTATCGAGATCGAACAGGGAACGACGGGCGTCTTGTCGCGCTATGGCAAGATCGTCGGCACGCTGTCGCCGGGGCGCCATTACTTGTGGTGGCCCTGGGAGAAGGTCGAGTTCGTCGTGGACACGGCAACCGAGATACCCTACCTGGCTCCTGTGGTCGCTTGTCCTACGCAAGAGAACGTTCCGCTGAAGGCTATAGAGTTCTTCTTGAAGTTCCGGATTGAAGACCCTGTAGCCTTCGTGCGCACCCTTGGAGCGAGCAATTTCGACATGGTCCTCTCGAGCGCGGTGCAGGACGCCATCCGGCAGCGGAGCCGCTTGATCCGGACCGAACGGGCCTACGACCTGCGCGGCAGCGACGTGGAGGACATGCAGGATACCCTCAATCGCCAGCTCACGCGCTACGGAGTCAGGATCCTGGGCGCCAACATCCCGGACGTTCAGCTTCCGGACCAGTACCAGCAACACCTCGCTACACGCGAACGTGTCTCCAAGGAACTAGCGGCTTACGAGCGGGAGTGGGAGCTGATCCGCAAGCAGCGCATAGACACCCTTCTGATGGAGATCGAACGTGCCAAGAAGGAGCGGGACGCACGCCTGATAGAAGTGAAAGCAGCCCGAAATAAGGCGCGCCAGGACGTGGCGCGGATGCTCGAAGAGCAAGAGACCGAAGCCCAACGCGTGCGGCTGGAGATCGAAACCCGCGGCCGCACCACGCTCGCTCAGGCCGAGAACGAAGCGACCGCTTTGAGGCATCTCGGTCAGGCCCACCGCGACAACCAAGCGGTCCTCCAATACGAGCTGGCGCGCCGCCGGGTCGAAGTCGGCGAGCAGTTGCTACGCCACGCACCGCGACCGGTCCTGGTGCAGGGCGACGATGGCGAGCCCTCTGCCCTCTCCACGCTCGTCCTCGCACAGCTCCTGCCACAGCTGGCTGCTGATGGCTCGACGCGAAAGATCCTACCGGGAAGAGATCAGGAAGACCAACGCCCGTCTTCATCACAGTCTGAAGCAACGTAGCCTCCGCCAGCCCTCTACACCGCCGTCTTCGCCGGTGCGGTCGAACTACGCACGACCAGCCGGGTCGGCAGAAGCTCCGGGCTTGGCGGTTCTTCCTCACGAAGCTGTCAGGTGGACAAGGACTTTGGACGGGCACGCATGAGAGCGTTCCTACGGCAGATCTGGGCTCGTTTGCGGCACAAACCTGCCTCTGGCCGGCTGCTCTCCTTCGAAGAGGTCAGAAGAGAGCTGGCGGCAGACAACCGCGTTTATTTGGGGAGGAAGGTCGTCGAGGTGGCGAGGATAGTAGGGAGCGTGGGCCGTTATGAGTAGTTCAACCGGGATTTCATGCCGGCCAGGCCAGTTTAGGGATGCGGTGGAAGCTCGTGGATCGGGCCTTCTACCGGTCCGAAGAGCTGCCTCCGGTGAGCCTCTACAAGATCGGTGAGGAGTATTTCGTGCGGGACGGGAACCACCGAATCTCCGTGGCCCGCTACCAGGGCGTCGAGTTGATCGAAGCCGAAGTTACGGAGTTTCGCCCCCTGCTGTCCACAGGCTCGACAACTCCGAGGATCGGGCACAACCACGCCCATCTTGAAACGTCGACGGAGAAGGGGGCGAAAACGGTCGACGCCTCTAGAATCATGGCGAGCTACTCCCAACAGTGAAGACGAGAACGGTGTAAGGTGCATCCCAGCGACGGAGCAAACCGCTCGAAGGAGCCCACTACCGGAGGAAGGGGAAGGACTTTGGCTGAGATCTTTGAGAGCTCACCGGATACCGGCGACAATTACGAGCCGCTCGGACGGGCGGAGCTGGTGGACCACGACGACCGGAGCGTACGCTTCAAAGCAGGCTCGGCAACCGTCGAGGTTACGGCGCTCGCACCGGACCTCTTCCGGGTCGGGATGTTCCCAGAGGGACGGCCGCCGGACTACGCTTCGGAAGCGATAGCGAAAGAGGAATGGGAGCCGGTGGAGGTAGAGATCCGCGACAAAGACGATGCACTGTCGCTCTCCACCGGCTCCGGTACCATCCGGGTGCGTCTAGATCCCTTGCGCATCTCCGTCGTCGATCCCTCGGGGACTGAGTTCGCCGCCGACGACGAGGAGCTTGGAATGGGCCTCGTGGAGCAGCCAGGAGCGGACGTCTTCTCCGCGCCTTTGGGGAACCCGGTGCGGTTGTATAAGAGGCGCGAGGAAGGCGAACGGTACTTCGGATGCGGCGAGCGGACCAGCGGCCTCGATAAGACTGGCTCGTTCCAGATCTTCTGGAACGTCGACCCCCCGCCGGGCCACACCGCCTCCTTCAGCAACATCTACGCCTCCATCCCGTTCGTGCTCTCCATGCGCGGAGGTGAAGGCGGCGGTAGAGCCTACGGCCTTCTCTTCGACAACACCCACCGGGTCGAGTTCGACCTGGCGAAGGCGGACGAGAACCGCGCCTACTACGGCGCCGAGGGCGGCAACATCGTCTACTACGTCTTCTGCGGCCCAACACCAAGAGACGTACTAGATCGCTACACGGAGCTAACCGGCCGCACCCCGATGCCGCCGCTGTGGGCTCTGGGCAACCAGCAGTGCCGCTACAGCTATGAGACGGCCGACGAGCTTCGGGAGATCGCCCGCAACTTTCGCGAGCGCGACATCCCCTGTGACACCCTCTACCTGGACATCGATTACATGGACGGCTACCGCGTCTTCACCTGGAACACAGAACGCTTCCCCGAGCCGGAGAAGCTCATCGCCGAGCTCAAAGACCAGGGCTTCAACCTCGTCACCATTGTGGACCCCGGTGTCAAGGTAGACGCGGACTACCCGGTCTACACGGAGGGCAGAAAGAAGGATCTGTACTGCAAGACACGCGAGGGCGAGGAGTTCCACAACGTCGTGTGGCCGGGGATCTGTGCCTTCCCGGACTTCACCAATCCAAGGACGCGGGAGTGGTGGGGAGATAATCACCAGGCGCTCCTCGACGTGGGAGTGGCCGGGATCTGGTGCGACATGAACGAGCCCTCGCTCTTCATCCCGAAGCAGTCAACGATGCCGGTCGAGGTAGTTCATCCCGGTGAGGATAATCCCAAGCCGCACGGCCAGATCCACAACACTTACGGCTCCCTCATGGCCCGCTCGGTGCGCGAGGGACTGCTGAAGCTCAGGCCCGACGAGCGCCCGTTCGTCATAACCCGCGCAGGGTACGCCGGGCTCCAGCGTCACGCTTTGCAGTGGACAGGCGACAACTCCTCGTGGTGGGAGCACGTGTGGATGAGCATGCCCCAGCTCCAGAACCTGGGCCTCTCAGGAGTCGCCTGGGCCGGGGTAGACATAGGCGGCTTCTTCGACGACTGCAACGGCGAGCTACTCGCCCGCTTTACAGAATTTGGCGTCTTCCAGCCCTTCTGCCGAAACCACTCAATGAAAGGCGCCCGCCCCCAGGAGCCCTGGGCCTTCGGCGAACCCTACGAGTCGGTGTGCCGGAAGATGATCACACTGAGACAGCGCCTCCTCCCCTACCTCTACACCCTCTTCGAAGAGTGCCACCGAACCGGCGCTCCAATAATGCGCCCACTCCTCTTCGAATACCCCGAGGACGAGACGACTTACACAACAGACGACGAGTTCCTGCTCGGTAACGCCCTCCTCATCGCCCCCATATCCCGCCCCGGCGTCGAGCACCGCTACGTCTACCTGCCGCAGGGCACCTGGTTCCACTTCTGGTCCGGCGAGAAGTTCGAAGGGCCGGCCCACATCCTGGCCCACGCTCCTCTGGGCGAGCCCGCCATGTACTTGAGAGCCAACACCGCCCTGCCAATGTGGCCCGAGATGAACCACGTCGGCGAGAGGCCCGCCGACCCCCTGACGTTACTCATCCATCAAGCTGATGGCTCAGGGGAGTCGGGTCTCTACGAAGATGCAGGCAACGGCTTCGCCTACGAGAGAGGCGAATACGCCCGCAGGAGCGTGGTCTGCGAGGCTTCGGAAGGCGGTATCTCAGTCCGTCTTGGCGAACGGGAGGGGTCCTTCATCCCCGAACGGGGAGCTGTGGACCTGGAGCTCAGAGGAGTAGACACCCGCCCCGAGAGAGTGTCAGTGAACGGCGAGGAAGCCAACTGGAGCTACGAGGAAGCAGGGAAGAAGCTCGTGATACGACTGGCAGAGGAAGCAGGCGAGACGGCGGTAGAGGCAAGGCTCTAAGCCGCGCAGTGAAGCGCGCGTTACTTCAAGCCAGGATGGGTCTTCTCGGTGCAAACCTTAGAGCTTACGTAAGCCCGGCGGCGGAGGGGGGAGATGCCGCCGGTACTTCAGTATACGCAAACGCGGTCACTCACGCTCCCCAATTTGCTGCGCAAGCAGGAAAAAGCCTGGATGAGCTGCAATTCCCCCCTCCCG
>JAWWQA010000082.1:0-2623 GCA_033854695.1 Rubrobacteraceae bacterium | reverse complement strand
GAGCCATTTCTTGCCCCGCTCGGGGTCGAACGGCCCCTCGTCATAATGTGGTGACAGGTAGCGGTACTGGTACCACGACGAGTCCATGAACGTGTCCATCGTGTCCGTCTCCCGCTCGGCGGGGCCTCCACACCGCGGGCATGTGGTGTTGCGGAAGCCCTCGTGCAGCTTCAGGGGCGACTCGCCGGTCGGGGTGAACTCCGCATCCTCGGGCAGGAGGACCGGCAGATCCTCTTCAGGGACGGGTACGGTGCCGCACCTCTCGCAGTAGACGATGGGAATCGGCGTACCCCAGTAGCGCTGGCGTGAGATCAGCCAATCCCTCAAGCGGTATGTGACCGCCGCCCAGCCTATGCCCTTCTCTTCCAGCCAGGTTGTCACCATCGCTTTGCCTTCCACGTTCGGGATGCCGTCGAAGCCGTCGGAGTTGACCATCAGGCCTTCGCCGGCGTAGGCCTCTTCAAGCTCCTCGCCGTTCCAGCCCGGCGGGGCGATGACGATACGAATCGGTATACCGTACTTTCTGGCGAACTCGAAGTCGCGCTCGTCGTGGGCGGGAACGGCCATGATAGCCCCGGTTCCGTAGCCGAGGAGCACGTAGTCGGCAACGTATATCGGGATCTCCTCCCCGTTCGCCGGGTTGATCGCGTACGCCCCGGTGAAGACACCGGTCTTCTCACGCGTCACGTCCATACGGTCGATCTCGGTCATCCGGCTTGCCCTCTCGACATAGGCGCGCACCTCCCCTGAACACTCGGGGGTGGTAATCTTCTCGACCGCCGGATGCTCGGGCGCCACGACGAAGAACGTAGCCCCGAAGAGCGTGTCCGGCCGTGTCGTAAAGACCTCGATGGGACCGTAGCCGGGGACGTCGAACTCTATCTCGGCTCCTTCGGAGCGTCCGATCCAGTTAGTCTGCAGCGTCTTGACCCGCTCGGGCCAGTCTATCTTGGAGAAGTCCAACAGCTCCTCGGCGTAGTCCGTGATCTTGAAGAACCACTGCGCGAGGTTCTTCTTGATGACCGGCGTTCCGCACCGCTCGCAGCGCCGATCCGGTCCCACGACCTGCTCGCGTGCGAGAGTGGTGTTGTCCTTTGGACACCAGTCAACCGGGGCCTCTTTCCTGTACGCGAGGCCCTTCTCGAGGAACTTCAAGAAGAACCACTGATTCCAGCGGTAGTACTCGGGCAGGCAGGTGATGACCTCCGAGTCGAAGTCGAACATGGCTCCCATCTGCCAGAGTTGCCAGCGCATCTTCTCTATGTTAGACATCGTCCACTTGTACGGATGGATGCCGCGGTTGATGGCTGCGTTCTCCGCCGGGAGCCCGAAGGCGTCGAAGCCTATGGGGAAAAAGACTCGATACCCGTTCATCCTCATGAAGCGCGCCCTGGTGTCAGACGGGGTCATGGCGTACCAGTGGCCGACGTGAAGGTCTCCACTCGGGTAGGGGAGCATCGTGAGCGCGTAGTGCTTTGGCTTCTCGAGGTCCTCGTCCGTCTTATACAGGCCACTCTCGGTCCATCGCTCCCGCCAACGGCGCTCTATTGTTCCTGGATCGTAGTCTCTTCTAGCCGATGCCTCGCTCACCCGGTCTCCTTCTTGCAAGATTTTGTTTGATTTTAGATGAGAGTAATTTCGATAGAAAGCGCGAGCTTATAGTCGAGGATCCAAGAACCCGTTCTTTCGGCCCGCCGCATCGTACATGTGCTTATCATACCATCTCCGAGCCACTGCAATACCAGGGTTAGAGCAGCGGTGTCCGGTGTGCACGGCGCGTCGGCCCCTTCGTAGGCAAGCTACGGTGATGGACATGAGCTCCATCCCCGTGCTCGTGGAGCGCCACGGACTCGTATCCGACGATGTATCCCTCCGTTTGAGAGGCGATAAGGCTAAGGCAACTAGCCGCTCTCCGATTACCGGGCACCCGCCATCGGGTCAAGCGAAGATTAAGACCAGCCCGGCGGCGACGAGCGTGCACGCGACATTGGTGAGCTCGTTGCCGATTCGCGGCGCGAGCGCCCCGAGGAGGCTGTCCGCTACGGTACCCAAGAACGCTGCGCCTGCCACAAGTAGCGCTACGCCGGAACCCTCCACGAGCCCGAGCCGAAGGCCGAGAAGGGCGGTGAGTAGAGCGGCGGCGAGTCCGGCGAGCGTCCCCACTAAAGAGATAGCACCATCCGTACCGGGCGGCACCTTCCGGAGGGTGGTGATGAGGCGCGGAGTCTTGCGGGCGAGCTGTCCTACCTCGGACTCTGCAGTGTCCGCGAAAGCTGCGCCCAGGGCGCCGACGAAGGCGGCAGTGAAGGCCTCCGAGGGGATCAGGGCAGCGAGTAGGGCGCACAGGAGAGCCACACCGCAGTTGGCTAGGGCATTTCTGACACCACGGCGGCCACCATGGGATTGCGCGATCCCGCGCCGCTGTTTGCTCCGGTAGCCAAGCCGGGTGAGAGCGGATCCACCGACGACGAAGAGCGCGAGGACGGCGAACCCTTGCGGTCCGAGGCAAGCATAAATCACCGCCCCCACCGCGAATCCGCCTAAAGCTCCACCCCGGCTGACCATTCCCAGAGCGTAGGCGAGCGCGGCGAAAATTCCCGCCACCAAGAAGGCAGCCAGGTTA
>JAWWQA010000081.1:0-3185 GCA_033854695.1 Rubrobacteraceae bacterium | reverse complement strand
GGGTCCGTCGCACACCTACGACATCGCGGGCTTGAAGATGTTCGACTCCGCCGAGTTGCGGGTGCACCCGACCGGCAAGGCGATCCTCAAGCTCGGCGTTAAGTCACAGGGACAGGGACATGAGACGACCTTCGCCCAGATCGTAGCCGGGGAGCTCGGCATCCCGGCGGAGAACGTCGAGGTCCGCGAGGGCGATACGGACAACACGCCGTTCGGGCTCGGGACCTACGGGAGCCGTTCGACGCCGGTGTGCGGGGCGGCCACGGCCGTAGTCGCCCGCAAGGTAAGGGACAAGGCCAAGAAGATTGCCGCCCACATGCTCGAGGCCTCTGAGGACGACCTCGAGTGGACCGGGGAACGCTTCCAGGTCAAGGGCTCCCCGGACCAGAGCAAGAACATGGACGAGATCTCCTTCGCCGCCTACACCAACGTCCCCGAGGGCGAAGAGGCCGGCCTGGAGTCGGTCACCTACTACGATCCGCCGGAGATGACCTACCCGTTCGGCGCCTACGTCTGCGTCGTCGAGATAGACAAAGGCACGGGACAGGTGGAGGTGAAGCGCTTTATCGCGGTGGACGACTGCGGGGTGCGTATAAACCCGATGATAGTCGAGGGACAGATGCACGGTGGTCTCGCCTCGGGCATCGGCACGGCCCTCATGGAGGTCATAGAGTTCGACGAGGACGGCAACCACCTCAACAGCAGCTTCATGGACTATTTGATGCTCACCTCGATGGAGGCCCCGAAGTACGAGCTGGGCGAGATCGTCACCCCCTCGACGCACCATCCGCTCGGAGCTCGGGGCGTCGCCGAGTCCCCGACGGTTGGGGCTCCCCCCGCGGTCGTTAATGCCGTGGTGGACGCGCTCTCCCCCTACGGGGTACGGCACGTGGAGATGCCGCTGACGCCGTCCAGAACCTGGAGCATCCTGCGGGAGCACGGGGTGGAGGCCTGAAAGCGTCCGGCCCAAACACCGCCGCCCGCCGGGCTGACTCGCTGCAGCGGGCGGGCGAGCTTGCGCAGGCGGAGTGTCCCTTCGCCATCGTTACGGTGGTCCGCACCGAGCCGTCAACTTCGGCTCGCACGGGCAACCGGGCCATCGTGTGTCCGGACGGAAGCATGGAAGGCTGGGTCGGCGGCGGGTGCATCCAGCCCACGGCCCGCAGGGAAGGGCTCGCTGCCCTGCACGACGGGGAGCCCCGGCTCGTCCGGATCTCACCCGACACAGCAGCGGCCCAGCCAAACGTTCGCATGGCGCAGATGACCTGCGCCAGCGAAGGCACGGCTGACCTCTACGTCGAGCCGTGCCTTCCCCGCCCGACGCTCGTCGCCGCCGGAAGCTCGCCGCTGGTAGACACTCTGGCCGCCCTCGCGCCACCTCTGGGCTTCAGGTTCGTCAGATTGGAAAACGCGGCAGAGCTGAACGTCGCGACGGTCCCCTACCCGCGAGACTCCTGGATGGTCGTCGCCACCTTCGGCGAGTTCGACGAAGGTGCCGTGGAGGCTGGGGTGCGGTTAGGCCTCCCCTACGTCGGTCTGGTCGCCAGCGAGCGCCGGGCCGGGACAGTGCTCTCGGAGCTGCGCGCTCGGGGGTTCGGTGGAGAGGCGTTGGAAGCGGTGCGGTCCCCGGCGGGGCTTCCGATAGGGGCGGACAGCCAGGAGGAAATAGCGCTCTCCATCATGGCCGAGATAGTCTCCCTGCGGGCGAAACTCCATCACGGGCTTTCCGAGGAGCCGGTCGTTCGAACGGAGGAGCTCGTGGATCCCGTATGCGGGATGACCGTCGAAGCGGCCCGATACGTCATCGAGCACGACGGCGTGGTCTACCGCTTCTGCTGTCACAGCTGCAAGCGTATGTTCGAGGAAGAGCCGAAGAAGTACGTAGCGAGGATCTCCTCGTAACCTATGGAAGAGATATTAGGCATAGTTCTTGGCGCCGGAAGGTCCAGCCGGTTCGGCGCTCCCAAGCAGCTTCTGCCCTTCGGGGACACTAACTTGCTCGGCCAGGTTGTAAGGAACGCGAACGCCTCCGATCTGGACCGGGTAGTCGTGGTACTGGGCCGGGTATCCGAGGAGCTGCGAGCGTCGATAGACTTTGGACGGGCGGAGGTCGTGGACAACACCGCCTACGGCACCGGGTGCGCCTCGTCCCTGCTGGCGGGGCTGGATGCCGCCGGAGAGGATTGTGAGGCCCTCGTGCTGCTCCTCGGGGACCAGCCCGGCGTGAGAGCTGAGTTCATCGATGTGACGCTCTCGGAATGGCGCCGGGAGCGGTACTGGGCGTCGGTAACGTCTTACCGCGGAGAACTCGGGCACCCGTTCATCTTCTCCCGCGAGGCCTTTGGGGATCTGCGTGATCTGCACGGGGACAAGGCAGTCTGGAAGCTTATCGAGGCGTACCCGGAGCGGGTGAGGGAGATCCATATAGATGCCGAGCTCCCCCCCGATGTGGATACCCCCGAAGACTACGAGCTGGCCCTCGCGCACTGGGGTGTTGGCGGGTGAGCGGCGTCTCGGCCGTCCTGCTTGCCGCCGGGGCAGGGAGCAGGTTCGGGGGCGGCAAGCTCCTGGCGCCCTTTGAGGGGCGACCCCTGATCGAAGCCACTCTGTCAGGACTGCGCCGGGCGCCGGTGGATGAGATAATCGTGGTGGTTGGTAGAGAAGGGGAGAGGCTGCGTAGCATAAGCACCACACACGGAGCCCGGGTAGTCGTAAACCCGAACTGGGCTGAAGGGATGTCGACCTCTGTACGCGTGGGAATCCAGGCTTGTGGGCCGGAGGTACGGGCCGCGGTAGTACTGCTCGCGGACCAGCCGCTCGTGGGAGCGGAGGCGGTAGAGAGGCTGGTCGGGGCTTTCGAGGGTGGAGCGGAAGTGGCGGTGGCGACCTACGGTGGCGAGCGGCGCAACCCGGTACTCTTCGCTAAAGAGGTCTGGCCGCTTTTGTTACGCGAGCTAACTGGGGATAAAGGTGCGAGGATGGTTTTAAAGCTTCACCCTGAGTTGGTTACGGAGGTGCCTTGCGATGACGTAGCAGACCCGGCCGATGTGGACACCGTGGAGGACCTGCGGCGCCTGGAGGAGCTGTCTGTTAGCTCTGGGCGTGCGCCTGGCGAAAGGAGGAGCATATGAAGCTGGAGAACGAGTTTACGGTCAACGCCTCGATGGAGGATGCATGGAAGGCGA
>JAWWQA010000080.1:0-5296 GCA_033854695.1 Rubrobacteraceae bacterium | reverse complement strand
CGTGCGTCTTTCAGGGCTATCACTCGCTTCTCGAAGGCCGAGATAGCACAGCCCATGAGAACTACAGGATGAGTGGCCTCGGGTGGTTCTCCGAGAAGGGCGTCGGCGAGCAGTGCTGCCGCGACCGGTGCCCCGCGAAGCTGTATCACTGCTCCGGGCCCTTCCCCTCGCTCGAGGGGTTTACCTTCTCCGCGGACGCGGCGCCCGGCCCGTTATCGCTATTCGAACCGAAGGAACCACGGAGGGTGCCGACCACGGCGCCCGCGGCGCCGAACAGTATCGCCCGCAGGACCAGGTTGGCCATGGAGCGGCCAAGGTCACTCAGGACGGGAGGCTGAAGACTCTCCTCGACCTCTTCGACGGTGGGGAGTGGAGGAGGGTTGCTGAGCCGGCCGGCCACTTTCTCGTCGTAGGCGACTATGTTCGGGGAGGCATCGCGAGCGTAGTCGCGTATGTCATCGGCGAAGAGCGTGGCGTTGAGGGCTGTCACGATGAAGAGCGTAACTCCTACCATAACCCCCACGATAGTCGCCGCTAAAGTACAGTCGCGCAGCAGTAGGGAGCGGTAAGGGACGCCTGACTCGAGGCGCGTCGGCCGCACCCGGAGGGCAGCAAAGATGGCCAGGAAAAGAGACACTGCTAGAACCAGCTGGGTACGGAACCCCTCGATAGCGGTGAGGAGCCAGTTCGGTATCCCCTCCGGGTCTATAAAAAGGAAGCGCAGATCCGCGACCAGCGCGACGACGAGCGCCACCGTCCCGTATACGAAGCCCGCCCTAAACGGACTCAAGAGTCCCTCCGAACAACGCGTCTCCGCTCACGACCCTGAGAATACCAGGTTGTCTGCCGATCAGCTCATAAGCCACCGGCTCGGCCGGGAGAACGTCCTTCGTAGAGAGCGGTAGCTATGGAGGAACAGGAAGAGACCGGCAAGTACAACGGCGCCGCCGAGGATGGTTGGCCAGCCCGGCTTCTCGGCAAGGATCAGCCACGCCAGAAATGCCGAGACCACCGGCTCGGCGAGGATCGTCCCGGAGACGATCGAGGCTTCGACGTACCGGAGCGCCCAGTTCAAGACGGTATGGCCCATGATCTGGGGCCCCAGCGTTATGACCCACAGCCAGAACCACGTCTCGCCGCTGTACCCCCAGAGCCGAGCACCGGAGAAGATGGCCACGGGCAGGAGCGTCGCAGAGGCCGAGGCGTAGACCACTATCGAGTACGGCAGGACGCCCACCCCTGTGGTGCGCAAGGACCGGCCGATCAGGACGTAGATGGCGACCGTTATGGCCCCAATAACCGCGAGCGCGTTCCCGTAGAACGTAGCGGACCCGACCGACCCATCCGAGGCGATAATCGCGGTTCCGGCGAGTGCTACCAGTATCCCTAGGAAAGACAACGGTGAGGTACGTTCTCCGAAAACGAGGTACGCGAGGATAGCCACGAAGACCGGTTGGGTGCATACCAGCACCACGCTCGCGGCCACACTCGTGTAGTCGAGCGAGGAGATCCAAAACCCGAAGTGCGCTCCCAAAGCCACCCCGGAGGCAACACCAACCCTAAGAGCCTGCCCCCGTGGAAACGACTCCCGCCGGTAGAGAGCGATGGGCAAGAGCACAAGCACGCCTAGAGCGCTCCTCCAGAAGGCGACCGCGAGCGCCGGGGAATCTGCGAGGCGGATAAAGATCGCCGCCGCGGAGACGGCAACCACGCCCACGGCTACTGCCGGGAGCGCGATCTTGCTCGCCGCTTCACCCTTCCTCGCCTCATCCTGTACCAAATAGTCGCCCCGATCTCCCTCAAGAACTGGCCCCGGCGCAGCCAGGTCATCCGCCACATCGGGCTACTATACACTGGAGATGCTTGCACCTCGAAGCCCTCCGCCCGGAACGCCCCGAGCGAGCGCACGCAATGCAAGGGATCCGTAACGAGCACCAGGCTCCGTATACCCCTCTCTCTAGCCATCGCCGCTACCAGCCGCGCTGAATCCCGCGTACTCTGTGCCTTCTCTTCGAGCAGGATGTCCTCCTCAGGGACTCCCGACTCCCGCAGTACTCTCGCCGCTACCTCCGCCTCGCTCGGCGGGTGCTCCCCGACACCGCCGGTCGGTATCACGAGCGCGACCTCCCCTCCCGTGTAGAGTCGCGCCGCGTGCCGGGCCCGCGCCAGGAGCGTTGTACTCGGCCTCCCACCGGCCAGCACCTGCGTTCCGAGCACCACCACCGCTTCAGCAGCCCCTTTCAGGGCATCCTCCGGGAACACCGGCTCACCGCGGTACAGTCGCAGGAGCGCCCATAGCTCTCCGAAGAGGGAGTCGGGCACGGCCGGTAGCGTGACTTCACTCATCTCCCGCCATTATGGATCTCGCCTTCGTGGAGCGCGGCCCGCGCACGGTTGAGGTCCTCGGGCGAGTTCACATTCGTGAGCAGGAGGTTCGGATCGCCGAAGTGTCGCAGCTCCTCCTCCACCATGTACCGCACGCCTGGCAGGCTCCTGAGCAGCTCGCGCACAGACCGTACGCCCCGATCCAGCGCCGCACTCACCGCAGGTTGCACCTCCCGCCCGTACGCGGCGCACAAGGGATGAGGTCTCTCCCCTAAACAGGGGACGACGGCCGGTACGCGGTCGCAGAGAAGGCCGAGCAAGTAACAAATAAAGTCGCCCGTAAGAAAAGGCATGTCGCCCGCCACAACGAAGACAGATCGGTGCCGCGCAGCTAATAGACCTGCCTCGATGCCGGCGAGCGGTCCCTCGCCCGGACGCAGGTCTGTGATGTGACGCGCTCCGGAGAGGGCGTACTCCCTGGCACCGACGACGATGATCTCCGCACAGTGGGACCTCAGAGCGCCGTGGACCCGGTCGAGAAGGGCAGCATCCCCGAGCTTCAGCGGGAGCTTATTCCGGCCCATCCGTCGGCTCTCTCCACCGGCCAGGATTACGCCGGTAGCCTCCAGAGGTCTCAAGAAGGGAGCGTTGAGGGGCCGAACTCTTGGCTTCCGCCCCTCAACTCGGCTATACGACGTCTGAGAAGGTCCACCTTGCGCTGCTGCGGGGCGGCGTAGCGTTTTCGGTTCAGGCGTTTCATGAA
This sequence comes from Rubrobacteraceae bacterium, assembly GCA_033854695.1. Lineage (GTDB taxonomy): Bacteria > Actinomycetota > Rubrobacteria > Rubrobacterales > Rubrobacteraceae > Rubrobacter_F. The sequence goes on along the minus strand of JAWWQA010000080.1, from coordinate 2,208 downwards.
GGCCAGGTTTACGGCGGCCTCGTGGACCTTTCTCGCACGACGCCACTCACCAAGGCGTCCCGAGAAGATCACGCTGAGGTAGTAGAACGTCCGGGCGAAGTAAGTCGGGAGGATGGCATACTCGCTAGCGGTGATCGTGCCGAGCGCCACCTCGTCGCGCAGCTCCTCCCGAATGGTACGTCGCTCGATGGCGAGCCAGATCACGATGACAAGAAGGTAAAAAAGGAGCACGAAGAACTCTTCGACATATGCCAGAGGCCCGAAGAAAGTCGCCAGGAAGTTGAAGGTTGCGTGCAGCGTGATCGCACCAAGGAGTCCCAAGACCGGCAAGAGGACTTTCAAAACTCTCGAACGTACCCAGGGGATCAGACCGATCCCGATCCCCGTAAGCGAGGTGAACGCTGCGTGGGCGAAGCCCCCGAAGATTCGCCGGACCACGAAGATCTCCTCGCCGAACTGGAAGTAGTAGAAGACGTCTTCCGCGATCGAGAACCCGAAAGCTACCGCCGAACCGTAGACGATGCCATCCATTACGCCCGAGAATTCGAGGCCGCCCCGCCACCAAGAGACCAACGACGCCACCGCGAACGCGATCAGGAGCGCCAGACCCTTGGCGCACTCCTCGATCACGGGTCCTCCGACGACGGCTGTAAGGACGTCAGCGACCTCCATGTCCGTCAGGGCGCTTACGGTGAACGCGAACACGCTCTCGAAAAAGAGCGAGATCACGACCGCCACCGTCATCCCCCAGACGAAGACCGGAATCACATAGCTGAACTCCTCCCGCTCGTAGAGGTCTATCGCCCGGATGAACAGCAGGTACACCACGGTCTGCAAGACCCCGGCCCCGATCAGCGAAGCGCTCAAACCGCTGTCACCTTACCTTTTCTTATGAGTGCCCTTCGCACATGACGAGCGCGATTATACCCGCGAACCTCGGCCGGCAGCGCCGCAGGTTGGTAGAATATATGCTGTACTGGACAGGAGGGAGGACGGTGGACAGGCCGGAGCAAGATCGTGAGGCCATCCTCAACGCGATGAGCCACCTCAGCCACGGCGTCTACGTACTTGGCACAAGAAGGGGCCGCGAGATGACTGCCATGACCGCGGCCTGGGTAGCCCGGGTCTCCGAACATCCCCCCAGCGTCGCCGTCGCCGTGCGCGACGACCGCTACACCCACGGGGTGATCCTCGAGAGCGCGACCTTCTCTTTGAGCGTCCTGCGCGACGATCAAGTGAATGTCGCCACCCACTTCGGTGAGACCAGCGGCGAGTACCACGACAAACTTCACGGCATCCCTTACGGCCAGTCCCCTGGCGGGTCGCCTGTCCTACTCGACTGCCTGGCCTATCTCGACTGCAAGGTACTCGACACCGCCCAAGCCGGCGACCACACCGTCTTCATAGGCGAGGTCATCGCCGGCGAGTCCTACAGCGGGCCAAGCTACCCATTGCTCTACGACCCGACCGAGTACGAAGAGGCGTTGAGCTAGATGTCCGAAGGCGTAGAAGACCGGCTAAGGACCCTCGGCTACGAGCTACCCGCCGTCCCACGCCCCGCCGGCTCCTACGTTCCCGCGACCCGCGCTGGCTCCCTCCTCTTCACCGCCGGCCAGGTCCCGTTCAAAGAAGGTAAGCTCCCTTACACCGGCAAGGTCGGCCAAGACGTCTCCGTCGAAGAAGCGAAGGAGGCCGCCCGTCTGTGCACCCTCAACGCTCTAGCCGCCATCAAGACCGAGGTTGGCTCGTTAGAGAGTGTGGGTCGCATCGTGAAGATCACCGGCTACGTCGCCTCTGCGCCTGGCTTCAACGACCAGCCTGAGGTGATGAACGGCGCCTCGGACCTGATCGGCGAGCTCTTTGGCGAGAAGGGGCTTCACGCCCGCAGCGCCGTTGGCGTCGCCGAGCTTCCCCTCAATGCCCCCGTCGAGGTCGAGCTCATAGTCGATCTGGCCTCTTAGCTGACGGCTGCCGGCGCGGCTTGCGGAGGGATTGGACCTTCCGCAAGCCGCTATAAGTGGCGCAGTATAATCAGTTAAACCCTGACAAGATAGTAATATGCGAAAATCACGAATCAGGAGGAAAACCATGGAACAGCCTCAGATACAGGACGCTCCCATAACGCTTTATACCGGCGCATACTGCCCGTACTGCCGGAGGGTAAAGAAGGAACTAGAGAGGTTGAGACTCCCCTACGAGACTATCAAC
>JAWWQA010000079.1:0-6398 GCA_033854695.1 Rubrobacteraceae bacterium | reverse complement strand
GGTACCCAGGATGGTTGCCATGGCCTTAACGCAGAGCAAGTGAAGGAGGTGCCAGCTCACCTTGGTGAGGGCTCCGAGTCCGAGCTGATCGAAGGGGTCGGCCACTTCATGCTTGTTGAGAAGCCGGCGGAGATCAACGGCCGGATCTTGCGCTTCCTTGGCAAGGCGTAGGGACGGTCTCATTACCTGACTGGCCAGTGCAGGGATCTGTATGACGCGGTGCGTGGGGGAGTCCTCGGCACGCCGCTTACCGGCTTATCCTAGGCTAAGACGCAACTCCTCGGCTGCATCATCGTCTCAGCTACCAAAGCACTGAAAGGGAAGCTCTTACAACGCCGGTAGGGCTTCCTTCTGTAGAATGACGAGCTTTGGTCCAGTTAGGTCCCAACCCTAGGGAGGTGTAGGCGCTTTTGGGATTCTTCAAGGAGTTGGGCGAGAGGGTGGTGGGCGCACCCTCGATCCTCGCGGCGGACTTCGCCAACCTTGCCGAAGAGGTGCGCCGGGCAGAGGAGGGAGGGGCGGAGCTTGTCCACTTTGACGTCATGGACAACCACTTTGTGCCGAACCTGACGGTAGGGCCGGTGGTCGCTGCCTCGTTGGTGCGTGCGACGAGCCTGCCGGTGGATGCGCACCTGCAGGCAGAGCGTCCGGATTCTCTGATACCGGCGTTCGTCGAGGCAGGAGTTGCGAGCATCTCGGTGCAGCCGGAGGTTACCGTTCACCTGCACCGAACGCTCGCTGCCATCCGGGCCGCAGGATTAGAGGCTGGCTGTGCCCTGAACCCTACCACGCGACCGGAGGTTCTCGAGTGGGCCCTGCCACTCCTAGATTACGTGAACGTGATGAGCGTGAATCCAGGCTTCGGAGGGCAGGAGTTCATCTCGGAGATGGCTGACAAGGTGCGTTGCCTCCGGGAGATGACCGATCTCCCGATACAGGTCGACGGCGGCATCAACATGGAGACCGCTCCGCTTATGGTGGAGGCTGGGGCGCGGGTTCTGGTGGCGGGCTCTGCAGTGTTCAAGGGTGATCCCGCAACCGAGATGCGAAGGATCATCGAGGCCGGACGGCGTGCCGCCGGGCAGGCTTGAGCAATGGCGTGTAATGCCTTACTTGCCCAGGCGGTTACGGTGTGGTAGCTTAGCTTGAGATAACTTTCGGGGGCGGGTGAAATTCCCGCACCGGCGGTGAATCCGGGGAGGTTGAGGCCTCTCGGAGAGCCCGCGAACCCTCGGGAAGAGTCCGGGGGTTGAGCCGGTGAAGGCTTGCGTTAGCAGGCCGTAGTCCGGCGCCGACGGTGAGAGTCCGGATGGGAGAAAGGAAGTCGTTGGTTCGTGACGGTTTCATGCGGCGCGCCCGCGAGCTTGCGGAGCATGGGCGCTACACTGCGGCCCCCAATCCCCTCGTCGGTGCACTCGTGGTTCGCGACGGCGCGGTGGTTGGCGAAGGCTGGCACGCCCGTGCCGGGGGCGATCACGCGGAGATCGCGGCGCTCGAACGCTCGGGACCAGCCGCTCGTGGGGCCGATCTGTACGTGACACTCGAGCCCTGTAACCACCACGGCAAGACGCCTCCCTGTACGGACGCTATCTTGAGAGCAGGCGTCAAACGAGTTGTGGCCGGGCATCTCGATCCCAACCCCAAAATGCGCGGCCACAGTGTAGACCTGCTGCGTGAGGCGGGGGTCGAGGTCGAGGTCCTGGACGACGACCTCTTCGAGAAGCAGAACGAGCAGTTCGCCCATCTCATGCGCACGGGACGCCCCTTTGTACACGTCAAGCTCGCTACGACTCTGGACGGTAGGATCGCCGCGCCGGGAGGCGAGAGCAAGTGGGTTACGGGTGAGGCTGCCAGGTGCCTGGCACACGAGCTCCGGGCCGAAGCCGGGGCTGTGCTCGTCGGTGCCGGTACCGCTCGCACCGATGATCCGCTGCTCACCGCTCGCGGCCTCCCCGAGGATCCGCCGCCCATCACCCGGGTCGTCCTCGATCCACGCCTCACTCTACGCGCCGATAGCCAGCTTGCTCGTACGGCATATGCGGACCCGGTGGTCGTCTTCGCGGGAGAGAACGGCGACCGTGGCCGGGCCGAGGAGCTGCGTGCATGGGGTGTCGAGGTCGTGACGGCGCCGTTAGTAAATAGAGAGCTCGACCTCGTCTTCGTGCTCGAGGAACTGGGACGAAGGGGGATCCGAGGCGTCCTCGTCGAGGGTGGCGGGGAGACGGCCGGCCGTTTCGTGGGCCGGGGACTCGCCGACAAGCTGACCCTGTTCTACGCCTCGAAGCTGCTCGGGGCCGAAGGAATGCCGCTGATGGGCTCCCTGAGAGTCGCTGGAATGGATGCGACCCCCAGGTTTCGCATCGAAGCCGTCGAGAAAGTCGGGGAGGACGTTGCGATGACGCTGTATCCGCTGGAAGCAAAAAAGGAGGATTTTGTTCACCGGGCTGGTTGAGGGGACGGGCCGCGTGCTCTCCGTCGAGGAGGGCGGCATGACACGGCTTACGATACACGCCGGACATCTGTCCAAAGAAGCGAAGGCCGGAGACTCCATCTCGGTCAACGGTGTATGCCTAACCCTCAACGAGAAGGACTCAGAGATGCTCGTCTTCTACGCGATGCCCGAAACTCTGAGGCGGACGGCGCTGGGGGAGCTCCATGAGGGTAGCGTCGCTAATCTTGAGCGGGCGATGACGCCTCAGTCGAGGTTCGGCGGCCATATCGTGCAGGGGCACGTGGACGGGGTGGGGGAGGTGCTCAGGATCGCACCTGAGGGAGACGCAGAGATCTGGGAGCTTTCGGCGCCCGCGAATGTTCTTAAGTACGCCGTCGAGAAAGGGAGCGTGTGCGTTGATGGGATAAGCCTTACCCTCGTCTCCGTCGAGAAGTCCTCGTTTACCGTCTCGATCCTGCCCCAGACGAAGGAGGCAACAAACCTGCGAAGCCTCTCGCCTGGGGATAGGGTGAATTTAGAGGCGGATGTCATAGGCAAGTACGTAGAGCGGCTGTTGGGGCCGTGGTTAGACAAGAAGAGCTTACAAACTTCCGAGAGGAGCGTGGAAGATGCCGTTTAGTCCCATAGAAGAGATCGTTGAGGAGATCCAGAAAGGCAGGATGGTAATTGTTTGTGACGACGAGGATCGGGAGAACGAGGGCGACCTGACGATGGCTGCCGAGCTTGTGACTCCTGAGGACATAAACTTCATGGCCACTTACGGGCGTGGTTTGATCTGCCTGCCGATGGCTGGCGAGATTCTGGACCGGTTGGAGATTCCGGACATGGTTCAGCACAATCACTCGCGCATGGGCACGGCATTCACCGCGACCATAGAGGCGAAGAACGGGATCACAACCGGCATCTCGGCCACGGATCGCGCCCATACTTGCCGGGTAGCCGTGGACGAGGCGACGGGACCTGAGGACCTGGTGATGCCAGGGCACATCTTTCCCTTGAGGGCGCGTCCGGGCGGCGTCTTGCAGAGGGCCGGACAGACAGAGGCGGCGGTGGACCTCGCCCGCATGGCGGGCTTCAACCCGGCGGGCGTTATCTGCGAGATCATGAACGAGGACGGCACGATGGCCCGCGTCCCCAACCTCGAGAAGTTCGCTCGAGAACACGACGTCAAGATGGTCACGGTAGCCCAAATCATCGAGTACCGGCGCCGCTACGAGCGGCACGTAAAGTTCGCCGTCGAGACCCGCCTGCCTACGAAGTTCGGAGAGTTTCGCGTGCGGGCCTACGAGAACGATGTGGACGACATGACGCACCTGGCGCTAGTAATGGGCGAGCCGGAGGGCAAGGACGACGTCCTCGTGCGCGTGCACTCCGCCTGCCTGACTGGAGACGCCCTGCACTCTTTGCGCTGCGACTGTGGCGGCCAGCTCGAGAAGGCGATGGCGAGGATCGCGCAAGAGGGTGAAGGCATCCTCGTGTACATGCAGCAGGAGGGGCGCGGCATCGGGCTCCTCAACAAGATGAAGGCCTACCACCTCCAGGACGAGGGTCTCGACACCGTCGAGGCCAACCAGAGGCTCGGCTTCGCGCCGGATCTCAGGGACTACGGCATAGGAGCGTTGATACTCAAGGATCTCGGCCTCTCCCGCATCCGATTCATGACCAACAACCTGACCAAAGTCGTCGGTCTGCAGGGCTTCGGGCTCGAGATCGCCGAGAGGATACCGCTCGAGGTGGAGCCGAACGGAGAGAACAAGCGTTACCTCCAGACCAAGAAGGAGAAGCTCAACCACGTCTTCGACACGTTGTAGGGAGGTAAAATGGAGAGGGAGAAAGGACCGAACTACATCGAGGGGGAACTGTCAGCCGCCGGCCGCTCGTTTGGCATCGTGGCCTCGCGCTTTAACGACTTCATCGTACGCCCGCTTCTTGACGGTGCCCTGGATGCCATAAAGCGTCACGGGGGCGACCTCGGCTCGGTGGACGTGGTCTGGGTTCCGGGTTCTTACGAGGTGCCGCTCGCCGCCAAGAGGCTCGCCCTCTCGAGGCGCTATGACGCCGTGGTGTGCTTGGGAGCCGTCATCCGGGGCGCGACCGCCCACTTCGACTATGTGGCGGGCGGCGTCGCGAGCGGTATCTCGACCGTCGCGTTGGAGGCGAACCTGCCGGTAATCTTCGGGATTATTACCACGGACACCATCGAGCAGGCCATAGAACGGGCCGGGACCAAAGCGGGCAACAAGGGCTTCGAGGCCGCCGCGACTGCCATCGAGATGGCCTCTCTAATGGACCGGTTGGAGGAGCATGCCCCCCACAGTGACAGTGGCGTCTCGCGGAACGCCCAAAGCAACACACCGGCAACCGCGGACCCTACCTCAGCGCGGGCAGGGAACTCCGAGGTAGGGAGAATCTAAGTCCTCTTACGCGTGAGTGCTTTCGGCGACCTGCTGGGGCGTGCGGGGCGAGGCCTTCTGGACCTTGAATGCCTTCAGGCAAGAGGTGCAGATATAGGCGCGCTTCGTCGCGCCGCCGTCTTGAATACGGATCTTCTGCAGGTTTGGGTTCCAGCGCCGCCTCGTCGCACGCAGGGAGTGGCTGCGCGCGTTGCCGAAGCTTGGGCGCTTACCGCAGGAATAACAGACTTTCGCCACGATAAATCTCCTGTGCTAGGATACCGGCCAATGTGTGATGAAGACCCGGAAACGACGGCGACAAAACTAACGTCGCGTTTCGAGCTCCGGGCGAAGATTGTATCATGATTCTCGTGAGGCGCAGTTGCAATCAGAGGCGGTCCGGGTCATCGCAGGGCGGCCTTTGCCGTAATTTTGGGGACGGGTGATGGAAGGGACCGCCGAAAAGAGCGAGGGAGCTGCGCCGAGCGTAGATCTGAAGAGCACGGTCGCCGCTGCCCACGCCAACCTGGCAGCCCACGCGGCGAAGATAGACGCCCTCAACGTCTACCCGGTCCCGGATGGTGATACTGGGACGAACATGCTCCTGACGCTCCGGTCGGTGCTCGAAGAAATTTCGTCCTCGCCCAACCTGTCCGGCGAAGCTGCAGCCAAAGCTGTCTCCCGGGCTGCGCTCATGGGCGCGCGGGGCAACTCTGGGGTGATACTCTCCCAGATCTTGCGTGGAGCCTGCGAGCCGTTAGGCATAGCTCGCGCCCTGGATGCCTGGACCCTCGCGGCGGCGCTTGCTTGTGCAGAGGAACGGGCGTACGCGGCCGTGGGGGAGCCTGTCGAGGGCACTATACTCTCGGTAATAAAGGACGCCGCTCATGCGGCCCAATCTTGCGTCGAGCGGGGGGAGAAGGACTCGCTGGAGGTTCTGCGAGCGGCGGCCCGGGAAGCGCATGACTCGGTAAAGCGCACCCCAGAGCTGCTCGGCGTACTCAAAGAGGCGGGCGTCGTCGACGCCGGAGGTCTGGGTCTGGCCGTGATCCTGGATGGACTATTAGCAGCATTGAGCGGCGAAGAGCCTTCGCTGGATCTGCTGGAGGCGGAGCCAGCAGCCGGTGGGGAGCGTTTGCGGGAGGTTGTAGCGCACTCGGCGGAGGAGGCGTGGGGTTACTGCACAGAGTTCGTCGTCAACGGCTTCTCCGGCAACGCCGGAGAATTCGAGACACGCATCCAGGAGATCGGCAAGAGCGTGCTCGTGATCCCCGACGACGACCTGGTCAAGGTCCACCTCCATACCCAGGACCCCGGTGGTGCCCTCACCTGTGCGGGAAGATTCGGTCGGCTCTCCGGGGTGAAAGTGGACGACATGGAAGCACAGACCCGAACTCGGACCGAAAGCGGTGGCCTGGCGCCGGCTTCCCTGACGGCCGTACCAAGCCTGGGTGTCGTGGTGGCGAGCCGGGGGGTGGGGAGTCGCAGGCTCTTCGAGTCCCTGGGTGCCGTGGTCGGTGAGGGGGGGCAGGGGGCGAACCCAAGCGCGGAAG
>JAWWQA010000078.1:0-5082 GCA_033854695.1 Rubrobacteraceae bacterium | reverse complement strand
CCGCATCTTCGAACCTTTCTTCACCACCAAAGGCGTCGGAGAGGGGACAGGTTTGGGATTGGATATCGTCCGGCGCATCGTCGCGGGGCATGGTGGTGAGATCCGGGTAGACTCGATCCCTGGAAAGACGAGCTTCAAGGTGCGACTGCCCATAGACGGACCACGAAGAGAACCAAGCAGCGACGGCAATGGAGGTTAACCATTGGATTTGAAGAATGACCTGTTCAAGGAGATATGCACCGAGCGGCGTGGCGTGAACACGCGGATCTTGAAGCAGACGGTGACGTTAGCAGTCGAGATAGCACGCGAGGGCCGCGAAGGGCGCAAAATCGGCACGCTCTTCGTCGTCGGCGACTCTGATGCGGTACTAAAGAGCTCCCGCCCTCTCATCCTCGACCCCCTCTACGGTCACCCCGACGAGGTAAAGCACATCGCCGACCCCGATGTGCGAGAGACCCTCAAAGAACTTGCCCAGCTCGACGGGGCGTTCGTGGTCTCGGATAGTGGTGTGGTCCTATCGGCGGCCCGCTACCTGGATACTGTCTCCGACGACCTGAACGTACCTCTAGGTCTCGGAAGCCGGCACATGGCCGCAGCCTCTGTCTCGTACCGGACGAACGCCGTAGCGGTCGCGGTCTCGGAGAGCTCGATGGTGCGGATCTTCGATGATGGAGAGCTTGTCTCGGAGATCACACCCGAGCTCTGGACGCTCGGCCGCTACAGCTCGTATCTTGAAGGCCTCCCTTCCACGACCCGCCGTGCCGAAGACGTGACGGTAGTGAGCCGCACCGAGTGAGTACAGCGGAAGAAGTCCTCGACTTCTGGTTCGGACGCGAGGGCGAAGAAGGCTATGGGGAGTTCCGGGAGGCGTGGTTCACGAAAGATCCGGAGTTCGATCGTGAGATCCGTGACCGCTTCGAGCCCGTCTACGAAGAAGCCGCCTCAGGGAAGCTGGCAGACTGGAAAAACGATCCGCAGAGCTGTCTGGCTTTGATCGTCGTGCTCGACCAGTTTCCCCGCAATATGTTCCGTGGCGACGCGCAGATGTACGCCACGGACGAGTTGGCACGCGCAGCGGCCCGGCATGCCGTGGAACACGCCTACGACCGGGAGCTGCGCCCTTCCCAGCGCCTGTTCGTGTACCTGCCATTCGAGCACAGCGAGGAACTGAAGGACCAGCGCCGCTCTGTAGAGCTCTTCCGCGGGCTCTCCGTGGAGATGGGATCTGAGGACCTCCTTGGTTACGCAGTACAGCACAAGGAGATCGTCGAACGCTTCGGACGGTTTCCGCACCGGAACGAGATTCTGGGGCGGGCTACGACCCCCGAGGAGGTGGAATTCCTCGAAGGGCCCGACTCGTCTTTCTAGGGCAGACGTTCCGGGTTAGAGCTTCGGAGAGATCCGCCGGAGAGGAGACAGGAAATGTCAAACATCATCAGGCAGCCGTGCGATGAAGGTGTCCTCAGGTCTGGCAAGGCCGGCGCTCCTTGCGCCCCGAACGTGGGGCCGTGGGTCCTGGCAGCAACGATCCTTGGGTCCAGCATGGCGTTCATCGACGGCTCGGTGGTGAACATCGCGCTGCCGGCGATACAGGAAGATCTAGGTGCGACTGCCGTTGATGCCCAGTGGATCGTCGAGTCCTACGCGCTTTTTTTGGCAGCCCTGATCCTGGTCGGCGGGTCTTTGGGCGACCACCTGGGCCGCAGGCGGATCTTTGCCCTGGGCGTCGTTATTTTCGCCCTGTCTTCGGTTTGGTGTGGCCTGGCGGGGAGCCCGAACCAGCTGATCGTAGCTCGCGCGGTACAGGGTATCGGAGGGGCGCTTCTGGTACCGGGATCTCTTGCGATTATCAGCGCCGCCTTCGAGGGGGATCGGCGTGGGAAGGCAATCGGCACCTGGGCGGGTTTCACTGGAATAACTAGCGTATTAGGCCCGGTTTTGGGTGGATACATGGTCGAGCACCTCTCGTGGCGCTGGGTCTTTTTTATCAACGTCCCGCTAGCGATAGCGGTGTTGGCGATCACGCTCACCCATGTGCCGGAGAGCCGGGACGAGGAGGCCAGGCGACTTGACCCACTGGGCGCGGTCCTGGCGACTTTGGCCCTCGGAGGTCTCGTTTACGGCCTGCTCGAGTCTTCCAACAGGGGCCTTGGCGATCCGTTGGTACTCGGCGCCCTGGTGATTGGGGTGGCGATGCTGGTGGCGTTCGTAGTCACCGAAGCCCGCATCGCGGAGCCGATGCTGCCCCTGAACCTGTTCCGTTCGCGCAATTTCACCGGGGCCAACCTGTTCACGCTGTTTTTGTACTTCGGTCTGGGCGGGGCTCTGTACTACTTCCCGTTCAACCTGATTCAGGTTCAAGGTTACTCGGCCACGGTCGCGGGGGCAGCGTTCATGCCGGCGATCGTGCTGATGTTCTTCCTCTCACGCTACACCGGCGCCCTGACGGATCGTTTCGGCGCGAGGTTACCGTTGGTGCTCGGGCCGACGCTCGCGGCCGTAGGCTTCGCCCTGTTCGCCTTGCCTGGGATCGGCGGCTCCTACTGGACTACCTTCTTCCCGGCGGTCGTGGTAATGGGCCTCGGACTCTCCGTCGTCGTCCCTGCACTCACCACGGTAGCGCTGAACTCGGTCCAGGGGCACCACTCGGGCCTGGCTTCGGGAGTCAACAACGCCGTCTCGAGGGTCGCCTCGCTCCTGGCGATAGCGGTCCTGGGCGTCGTCATGTTCACCACCTTCAGCAGCGCTATGGACGCACGGATCACGAGCCTCGACATGCCACCAGAAGCAAGTGCAACCCTCGAGGAGGAGAAGGTCTATCTGGCCGGGGCAGAGGTGCCTGAGGGCGTTGGAGAGGAAGAAGCCGCAGCGATCAAGAGAGCCATCGACGAGTCGTTCGTCGCGGGTTTCAGGGTGGTTATGCTCATCGCCGCGGGTCTCGCCATCGCCAGCGCAGTCGCGGCGGCTATCCTAATAGAAGGTAAGGGTAGTATCCAGAAAGTGGCGGAATCGGAGCGAACCGAGGCCGGAACGGCTCCCGCATAGAGAGAAGGAGTTTAGAGTGGCGACGAACTGCACGCACCTGGACCAGATCCACGACGTAGAGCCGTCCGCGAACGGCTGCGAAGAGTGCCTGAAGACCGGCGACTGGTGGGTACACCTTAGAGAGTGCTTGATCTGCGGGCACGTGGGGTGTTGCGATTCAAGCCCGAACCGTCACGCCACCAAGCACTTTCACGCTTCGGAGCATCCGCTCGTGCAATCCTTCGAACCAGGGGAAGATTGGATCTGGTGCTACGTGGACGAAGTAGTCATGGTACCTCGTTAAGGGAGAACCACGAGCTACACCGGTTCGCCGGGATCACCCAGCTCATGTCGGAGCGATTCGTCTAGAGGTCCATGAAGTTCCTCAACACTCGAGGGAAAGGAGCCGCACGCCCTGCCTGAGATACAGACGATCCTCATCCTGCTGGCAGCAGTAGCCGCGCTCGCGACCCTCGCCGATAGGATACGGGTTCCGTACCCGATACTGCTGGTCCTTGGCGGGCTGATCCTCAGCTTCGTGCCGGGGCTTCCGCGAGTAGAGCTCGAGCCGGAGGTAGTGTTCCTGCTCTTCTTGCCTCCGTTGCTCTACGTCTCGGCGCTGTTCACCTCCTGGCGAGATTTCCGGGCGAACCTGCGGCCGATCTCGCTCCTGGCCATCGGCCTCGTGCTGATGACCACCTGCGTGGTGGCCGCGGTGTCTCACCGGGCGGTTGGGCTACCGTGGGCAGCGGCCTTCGTTCTCGGGGCCATCGTCTCCCCCACGGACGCAATCGCCGCTACAGCCGTCGCCCAGCGCCTCGGCGTCCCGCGGCGTATAGTTACGGTTCTCGAAGGGGAGAGCCTCGTCAACGACGCGACGGGCATCGTCGCCTACCGGATAGCCGTGGCCGCCGTGGTGACAGGAGCGTTCTCGCTGTGGGAGGCCGGTCTGGAGTTCGTCCTGGGGGCCGCCGGCGGGATCTCCGTCGGGCTGGCGGTCAGCTGGGCAATACTATGGGCTCGCCGGCACGTATCCGAAGATCCGTCGGTGCAAAATACCATCTCTCTGCTAACACCCTTCGCAGCTTATCTGCTGGCGGAGGAGCTGCCGACCTACGTGTGGAGGCAGCTCCAGTTTCCAGGGGAGCTCCACTTCTCCGGAGTACTGTCGGTGGTCGCGGCGGGACTCTATCTGGGACGGCGAAGTCCCGATGTCATCTCGCCCGACACACGCCTGCAGGGCTATGCATTCTGGGAGCTGGTCACGTTTCTGCTGAACGGGCTCATCTTCGGCTTGATCGGGTTGCAGCTCAGTGGCATCGTCGAGAGACTATCTGAGTATTCCGTGACGACCCTCATCCTGTACGCGGTGCTCGTCAGCCTGACGGTCATACTCGTACGCATAGCCTGGGTGTTTCCCGCCACCTACCTTCCACGGTGGGTGAGCCACCGGCTGCGCGAGCGCGACCCATCCCCATCGCCCCGGCCGGTCTTGATAATAGCCTGGACGGGTATGCGCGGCGTGATCTCACTCGCGGCGGCCCTCGCCCTTCCCCTTACTACGACCGACGGGGCTCCGTTCCCAGGACGCGACCTCATCCTCTTTCTGACCTTCTGTGTGATCCTGGCAACGCTCGTGGCGCAGGGCCTCAGCCTGCCTGCCCTGATACGGGCTCTCGGGCTAGAGGATGACGGGACTGCAGAGCAGGAGGAGACTTTGGGCAGGATTGAAGTGGCGGAGGCTGCGCTGAACCGGATCGACGAACTAGCCAATGAGGACTGGGTGCGCGAGGACACGGCCGAGCGCGTGCGCGGGCTCTACAACTACCGCCGCAGCCGGTTCGCCGCGCGCTTCGATGGCGACGAGGATGGGCTGGAGGACCGCTCCGCCGCCTACCAGCGTCTGTTGAGGGAGCTACTCCGAGCCCAGCGCAGCACCCTCATCCGCCTGCGCAACGAGGGCAAAATCGGCGACGAGGTCATGCTCCGGATCGAGCATGACCTCGACCTCGAAGAGTCGCGGCTGGAGGCTTGAGGAGAAGAACAGTAGAGAGGAGA
>JAWWQA010000077.1:0-5005 GCA_033854695.1 Rubrobacteraceae bacterium | reverse complement strand
GTGTACAGAGCCTCTTGGCCGACGCGGGAGTGCGCTCGGAGGGCGATCTTTGAGTATTTGGAAGGCTTCTATAATCGCCACAGGCTCCACTCAGCTCTAGGCTACAAGAGCCCTGTGGACTATGAGGAGGGTAGAATGAAAGAGAGCACTGCAGCGTAAGGGAAAAGTGTCCGTGCTAGCGGGGTAATTCCAGGACGTTCTCATCCCCGATCTGCACGAAGACAGAACCTGAATCCGCCAGCAAGTCCCTGGCAACAGTCAGCCGATCGCGCAGGTAGGTCAGGTACGAGTGAATCCTATCGCGCCAGGTGTCGCGGAACGCCTTGACCTGCTCGGGCTCGCGGGTGATATGGTGGGCCTTGCCGTCCTTCACGTCGCGACTGGTCGTTGACCACTGGAAGTTGGAGTTGAACTTGATGTCGTAGGGCGGGTCGATGTAGATGCACTGGACCTTACCGCGCAGGCCCTCGCGCTCGGCGAGCGACGCCATCACCTGCAGGCTGTCGCCGAGGATCATGCGGTTGGTCCAGTTGGCGTCGTGCTGGTAGAACTCGGTCGTGGCGTGCTCATCCGGCAGGCCGTTGAAGTCGGCGAAGAGGTCCGGCTGCGGGTCGGCGGCCTTCTCGTCGGCCTCGGTGCGCCTGAGCAGGTCGTCCACCAGCACCTTGGGGTGGACCTTCTCCTGGATGTAGAGTGGCGGGCGTGGACCACCAGATCGGACCAGTCCTGCTCGTCCTTGGCACGCCAGACGAGCTGCGGGTCAAGGTCGCGGTTGCGGCGCTCGTAGGCCACTCGCACCGGGTCTTGCTGCTCCCTCTGCATCACCGACTGGTACTCGGCAGTGGGGATGTTCCTGCGCGTAGCCTCCTCATGTGTAAGGGTTTCGACCGTTTTGGGCGTTTTGGGTTTTCTCGCCATGAGATTTGCTCAACCTTCCTCGTCGAAGGCCAGTTCCAGTTCCGCAGCCACCGCGGCGAGGCGCCTGTCCCGCGTCCACAGCCGCCCGACACCGGCCAAGGCAGCCGAGGCCAGCAGGTGTACGTCGATGTAGCCGATACCCCGACCCATCAGAGCCCGGCGCTCGATGAAGCCCAGAGCTTCGGGGTCCGCCGCTGTCGGCGCCGCGGGTAGATCTCCCAGGAGCCGGAGCACCTCACTCCGATTCTTGAGGGTGCCGCAGGCTAGCTCGCCAAGCACGAAAGGGTGCATCAGCACTCGCCCACCCTCCAGGGCCGTCGCCAGCGCCGGTTCTCCCGAGCGCAGGTGGTCGATCCAGACGGAGGTGTCTACCAGGATCACGCCGACTCGGGACGCCGCCGGGGGACCGGCCGCAACTGGGCCTCGCTGCCGCCGAGCCGGGCCAGACGCCGGGCGCTCTCGCGTTCTATCAGGGCCCGCAGCCCCTCGTGGATCAGTGCAGTTCGTCCTTTCATGCCGGTGACGCGCCGGGCTTCTTCCAGCAGTTCGTCGTCGAGGTTGATCGTGGTGCGCACAGTACTCGCCTCCTTTGGCTATGCACAAAATATACATCACATGATGTCCATATTCATGCGCAGACCAGGTTTTGGGAGTTTAGAGCGATCCGGTCTCGCGGGGGGTGACTGCTCCGGGCATTATTCACCGGCCACCGCAATCCCTTCGCTTTCCAGAGCTTTCTCCATCATCTGGCCGAACTCGGCTTCCACCCTGGCTTCGAAGTCAGACTCGATCTGGTAGACCTCGGTGAACTCGGCGAAGGCCCAGCGACCGTACTGCCCGTGGTTGTTTACCCCGGGTATCCAGTAGGTCTCCATGGCGGCTTTCTTCTCTTTGGCATCCTCGCGACGGTAGCCTTTGATCTCGACGACCAGGTGCAACGGTTCGTCTTGTCCGTCGTCGATAAGCACGATGAAGTCGGGTATGTACTTGCGCGGCTCCGAGCCGTAGCGGTACGGCACTTCCAGGCCGAGGTTGTGATTCTTGACGTAATACCGATTTTCTAAGCTGATGTCCCAATGTTCGAGATTCCCTCCAGCCACCATCCATACCCGGTCTCAGCTTCGCTAACATCGATGGGGCCTCCCAGTAGGGGCGTAGCGCCTCGCTCAAGGCTTCCATGTCTCCTCCTCGCTCTCGAAAATCCTGTTGGAGAGTCTCGCTCTTAGCTCCTCGTACCACCGCTCCACCGGATTGAGTTCGGGGCTGCGCGCTGGCAACCTAAGCCCCTCGATCCCAGACGGCCACTCCACTTCTTGCCCGCTTCGATGTCCCGGTGCTCCGTCCAAAACCAAGACGATCTCTTCGTCGGGATAGCTCTTCTCAAACTCTTTTAGAAATACTTCGAAGCACTCCCCATCTAGGCGAGGCAAATACAGGCAAAAGCTCTCCCCCGTTTTGGGTTCGTCCGCCGCGTACAACCACACCCATTCGTACTTATCCTCAAAGATCCACGCTGGACGAGAAAGCCCTTCGGACCTTCGGACACCACCTGCGCCGGTGCCAGCTTATTAGCCCGAAGCGTGCCTCGTCCATGGCGAAAACTCGCCTCTGTGCTTCGCCTTGGGCCGGCTGCGGATCGCCTCGGGGAACACCTCTTTTTTAAAAGCCGCCTGTTCTTCTTCGGAGGCTTCGCGGTGGCGACGGCGCCCGGTCTTGAGCTTGATCTGGTGGCGCTTGAGTAATCGGCTAAGACCGCTCACTCCTTCGTAGTGGATGCCGAAGTGCTCTCCAAAAACACCCTCACCTCTTCCAGACGGGAGATCTGGCCCGCTTTGATCTTCTCCTCCAAGCCAACGAGCGCCTCTGGGCTAACTCACTCCTCGTTGTTGGCCCAGCGGAGGTGCGTTTTGTCCTCCAAGAAGAGAGCTTGGAGACCGTCCTCCCGGTAAGTCTTCCACCAACGCCTTATCTCTGGCGTGAGCTGTAGCCGAGGGCCTTGGCGAGCCTTAGCTGGCTTGGGGGTAGGCACCGCTCTTGAGCAACCTGAGCATCTCTTTACCCGGTTCTCAAGAGCGGTGCCTCGGAGGCTCTTTTCGCGTTCGAGCAGTTGCTCTTGGGTTTGGGTGATCAGGTCGGGGTAGTTGTTGATCCACATATGCCTTTAGCGCCTCGGTGGGGGTAGGAAACGGGACGGTCGAAGCCTAGCATTAGGAAGCTACAGAAACAAATCGGTCAGCAGTGCGTTGGTCCCGGCACCACCGACCCTCAGGCCGGCGTGTATGATCGTCTGGAAGATGTTAGGAAGGATGGGGGCAGAGTACTCGAAGCCTTTGTCCTGGGGAGGAGGCGCATTGGGCAGCGAGAGGGTGAGGACCTCGGAGACGGACCCGATCCTCGTGGATTTTTTGCCAAACGAAGAGGTCGGCACGAGGGGACGGTTGGGGATGACCTTCGCCCCGGGCATGAAGGCGCCATCGCTTGGTGGAGACTGGGAACGGGACCTGGCCGCGGATGTCAAGGTCCTCGAGGAAGAGCACGGCATCGAGGTGCTCGTCTCCCTCATGGAAGAGCACGAGTACCACGGATATGGAATCCCCGAGCTCTACAAGCAGGACGAGTTCGGTGGGATAACGGTGCGGCGCTTCGCCATCCAGGACATGGGCGTACCCTGGGAAGCCGAGTCGGAAGAGTTCGAGGCCATGATCCGAGAAGTGATCGATACACTCCGGCGTGGCCGTAACGTCGCGGTCCACTGCCGCGGGGGCCTCGGGCGCACCGGCACGGTCGCCGCCTGCGTTCTCGTCGCCCTTGGGAACCACACTGCCGACGAGGCTATAGACGCCGTGCGGGCAGCCCGGAAAGGGACCGTGCAGACTCGGGAGCAAGAGGACTTCGTGCGCGGCTTCGAGGCGTCGCTGGGTGAGGAAAACGCCTCGTGAGGGTGGAGGATCTGCCCACCCTCACTTTGCGCGAAGACCGGCGAGCCGAGACCGTACTTGGCCTGGGCACCGGCGCCGCTCTGGGGGCGACCTACGAGTTCAAGCGACCAGAGGACGTCCCCGAGAAATCACTCGAGATCATGGGCGGCGTGTTCGGGTGGGAGCCCGGCGAGCCCACCGACGACACCGAGATCGCCCTGGCCGTGTTGGAGGGCTACAAGGAAGGGTCGTTGGACCTCAGCCGGGTTCGGGACGCGATGCTCCTCCATGAGGGCAAGCGATCCAAGGGACATCGGGAACCAGACCCGGAAGGCGCTTGACTACCTCGCGCGCCACCCCGATCGGCTCTCCCTGCCCGAAGACCCGCAGACCCAGGGCAACGGAGCGGTGATGCGGGCAGAGCGCCACACGGTATGATGACCCGGAGCCGCGAAGAGGCCTTCGAGAACACGTTTGGGAGGTGGATCTGGCGGAAGAGCGGACTAGTTGTACGGCCTCTGACTTGAACTCCTTGGAATATCGCGGTGTTGCCCCTGGCACCCAAAACTCCTTTCTCTGAAGACCTGTTGGCCTCACAATGTTCAGGTGTCCATGGTCCCGGGTCAATTCCACGATTCGGTGCGGGACACCGTGAGGCAGAGAACGTGGGAGCGATACGAGCAGATAGTAAGGGTACATCTGAAGCCTGCATTTGGGCGTATGAAGCTAAAGAACCTAACCACAACCCATGCGCGTGCCCTCTACCGCGAGAAGCTCGACTCTGGACTCGCACCTCGCACAGTAAACTATATCCACACCACGCTCTCCAAGGCGCTCAAAGACGCCGTGGCCGACGGACTAATACCTCGTAACGTAACGGAAGGCGTGAAGGCTCCAAGGCCCAAGAAAAAGGAGGTTAACCCGCTTACCGCGGAGCAGGCACGCTATCTGCTCGAAGCCGCGCATGGCGAGCGCTTCGAGGCCCTCTACGTCGTAGCTCTCACTGCGGGTCTCCGAGAGGGCGAGCTGTTGGGGCTCAGGTGGGAGGACGTTGACCTGGAGGGGGTGGGAAGCTATCGGTGCGCCGCACGCTCTCAGAAACCAAAGAGCGCGGGCATATCTTTGAGCTCCCGAAGAATGGTAAGGGGCGCAGCCTGAAGCTCTCTGCT
>JAWWQA010000076.1:0-4133 GCA_033854695.1 Rubrobacteraceae bacterium | reverse complement strand
GCCCTCTCTATGTGAGCGAGAAGCCCGGTATACAGGGAGCTATCGCCGGCGAGGGTCACCCCGGTCTGCTCGGAGACGTAGTGGATCAGGGCCTTTACCCGCGAGGCGATCTCCAGGTCGGAGCTCTCGAAGTAACGGTCCAACTCGTCGTCCTGCCGGAGCTTCGTACCACGTAGGTGCTGGGTTATGTAGGCGACCTCTTCCTCCGGCACGTCTAGCCGGAAGTCCTCTTCTATGGCTCCGGCCAGGTTCCTGGCGTTGTCGTACTCGGCCGTCTCACGCAGCCTTTGCAAGACTTCGCCATCCATCTCGATCTCCCCGCCCCGCAGGAGGCGTTCGATCATCACCGCCACGTGGACGCTCAGGTTCACTAGGGCACCGTCGGCGATGGCGTATGGGAGACCCTCCACCGCTTCCCTGGTCAGGGTCTTCACCGTTCGAAGCCGTCCTTGGTCGATCATCCCCATCAGGTTGCCGGATATGCGATCCGTGGAGTCGGTGGAGTGCTCGCCGGACACTTCTAGGCTGGAGAGGAACGCCGCCTCGTCGAGGTCTTGCAAGAATAGTTGGCTCATCGCCTGGCGACGGTCGTCCTCGGCGCCGAGCACCTGGACGCCGGAACCGCGTTTCCGCAGGAGCGAGAGTCCGAAGGGCGCCAGCCAGTCCTCCGCCTCGTCGAGGTCGCGGCTGACCGTTCCGACCGAGACCTTCGACCGGCTCGCCAACGCGCGCAACTTCATCGGCTCGGACGAGCCGAGCAGTATCCCGAGCAGAGAGACCCGCCTCTCCTCCGGCGTGAGCGCCAGGGAACGCATCTTGCCCAACGCCTCAAGCGCCTGCGCTCGCGCCGAAGCCGGACCTTCGACGTTAATCCCTCGCCCCGCCTGCCTCACGAGCGTAAGGTCGTGCGAGGCGAGGAACTTCGATGCCGATTGCAGGTCGCGGTGGACGGTTCGCGCGCTCACGCCGAGCCGGTCAGCGAGGTTGTCGGCTGTGAGACTCTCGGGATGACGCAACAGGACTTCGATCAGCCGTATTTCACGGATCGGGAGTCCCATCGCGCCATGCCCTGTCTTCGCTTCGTCCCCCTAGACACGCGCCGTGGAGATTTCGTCTATCAACTCGTCGTACTTCGGGCTGCCAAGGAAGTTGTCGACCGAGACGTGTCGGGCTCCGGGCAGCTTCTGACGCGCCCGGTCCGTGAGGTCCTTGTGCGTGATGACGATGTCCGCGTCGTCGGGTATCTGGTTTATCGCCGTGTTCTTGACCTCGATGTCTGACAAACCGGCCTTCTTCGCCTTGTTCCGCAGCAGGGACGCACCCATCGCGCTGGAGCCCATCCCCGCGTCGCAGGCGAAGATGATCTTGTCGACCTGTGAGTAGTCGAAGGAGTCGTCCTGCTCAACTGTAGGCTCGGCGCTTTCCTTCGTAAGCGTGCCGGCCGCCTGGCTCTTGCTGCCCTTCATCGTTTCCATCTGCTGCGCGGCCTGTGTCAGGCTGGACTCGTCCTCATCATCGGTCTCGGTGGCGGGGGTGCGGCGGAGGATTACGGAAGCCACGAGGAACGACACGATGGTGGCGGTGAGAACATCACCGATCACGCCGATGAAGTTGCCGCGTGGAGTGAGCGCCAGGATGGTGAAGATGCTCCCCGGCGCGGGAGTCGAGACGAGGCCGACCTGGAAGATCGAGGCGACGAAAAGACCGCTGGCCCCCCCAGCGATGGCCGCCAGAACCAGAAGCGGCTTTATCAGGACGTAAGGGAAATATATCTCATGGATACCGCCCAAGAACTGGATGATCGCGGCTCCAGGGGCGGAGCGCTTAGAGAGGCCATGTCCGAACACGCTGTACGCCAGCAGGATCCCGAACCCCGGTCCGGGGTTTGTTTCGACCAGGAAGAGAATCGACTTCCCGGCCTCACTTGCCTGCTCGAAAGCGAGCGGAGCGAGGATGCCGTGATTGATCGCGTTGTTCAAGAACAGTATCTTCGCTGGCTCGACGAAGATGCTCACGAGGGGTAGGAGGCCGAGGTTTATGATGAAGTCCACGGCGCTCCCGAGGGCGTTGCTCACGACGGTTATGATGGGACCGGCGCCAAGCAAACCTACGATGGCGAGCAGACCACCCAGGATACCGGCCGAGAAGTTGTTTACCAGCATCTCGAAGCCCTGGCGGATTTTGCTTTCGATGAGGCGGTCGAACCTCTTGATCACGAAACCACCGAGTGGTCCCATAATGAGCGCGCCAAGGAACATTGGGATGTCGGTCCCAACAATCACGCCCATGGTGGCTATCGCCCCGACGACCCCCCCACGCACGTCGTAGACCAGCCGGCCGCCGGAGTAGCCGATCAAGAGCGGCAACAGGTAAGTGATCATGGGGGTCACCAGCGCCGCCAGCGTGGCGTTTGGGAGCCACCCATCGGGGATGAACAGCGCCGTGATCAAACCCCACGCCATGAATGCCCCGATGTTGGGCATGACCATCCCGCTCAGGAAGCTGCCGAACCTCTGAACCTTCACTCTGAGGCTCGTGCCCCTCGACTCTACCCCACCGCTCGCGGCGCTTGCTTCGGCCATCATCCTTCCTCTCTATGCGTCTTTGGTCTAGATTTTTAACCCACCTTTCATATCCATTTTAAGCTCGTCGACGTTATTGTGCAATAAGTACTTAGCGTGATCCCGGCATGAGCGTTGTTGACAAAAAGGGATTAGCCCATGTAAAGACTCGTGGTCCTCTCCACGCTACTAAACTCTCACTGCGGATGCGTTTCATGAGGTGTTGACAGAAGAGCAAGACGAGCCCTGCGGTCCTCTCGGCCCATCTCGGGCGACGGGGGGAGCGCCACGCATTTCACGCTCGAGCAGGACCTCTTAATGGCTGAAGATCCCGTACGAACGACAGGAGTCTCGCGCCTGCCGCTCACGGACACCCGCGAGCGGCTCGATGGTTCCCAGGTCGCGCTCGACCACGATCTCATCGTGTGCTAGGGGAGGGGCGCTGCTCCGGGGCATTTGTGACCAGCTCATGCACGAGGGCTAGGGCGAGATTGTGGCCACCCTACCCCTTAGAAAAGGTCTGTATTTCATCGTCATCACCGTCATGATCGTCATAAATCCTTGATTTGCAGGGATTTATTAGTGACGAGCCTTTAGCCCTTACTTTGAGGACCGTCACTTCCATCGTCACGACCGTCCTGCCTAGAAACGCCTTGTCTATCAGCTTTTATCTCACTATGACGGTGGTGACGGTCATCACAGTCTTTTGCGGGTGTTTTCTACGGGTAACATGTGTACGGCAAGACCAGGGTCCCTGTTCATACGAAAGTGGTAGTAGGCGAAATACCTGCGCAGGTGCGGCTGCCGGCGCTCCTTCGCTTGGCCCGCAAGATCCTATTCGAAGAACGTGGAGGCGAGAGCTCGCCAATGCTCTCTGAGGGTGTCCGCGGGGCCGTCAGTCACCACCTGAATGCACACCTGGTCCGCACCGGCCGAGAGGTGTTCGTCCACCCGCTCACGGATGTTGCTCTCGGACCCCCAGGCTACGATCCCTTCGGCGAGCCGTTCGCTTCCATCGCCCGAGAGGTCTTCCTCTCCGAAGCCCTGGCGAAGCCAGCTGTTGCGGTAGTTCGGCAGCTGCAGATAGCGGCTCAGGTGGGACCGGGCTAGCCTCAGGCCCTCTTCACGCTCAGTCGTCGGGACCACCGCCTGTTCCACCGCTAGTAGGGGACCGTCACCTAAGATATCGCGAGCTTTCGCCGTGTGCTGCGGGGTCACTAAATAGGGGTGCGCGCCATCGGCGAGGTCCCTGGAGAGTTCGAGCATCTTCGGGCCGAGAGCTGCTAGTAGCCACGGAGGGTCGTGCTCCGGCTGCGCGGCCGTGAACTGGGCCTCGCGCATGCTCTGCAGATAGGAGCGCATGGTCGATAGCGGCGACCTGTAGTCGTGACCGCGCATCTCGACTAACGGTCTGTGGCTCACGCCGAGCCCCAGAACGAACCGGTCCGGGTACGCCTCCGCAAGGGTCTTGGCCGCGGCATTCATGGCTGAGGCGTCGCGGACGAAGATATTGGCGATACCCGTGGCAACCACGAGCTTGCTCGTAGCACAGAGGAACATAGAGGCGTTAGT
>JAWWQA010000075.1:0-6976 GCA_033854695.1 Rubrobacteraceae bacterium | reverse complement strand
CTTCATCACCTCTATCTCCTTGCGCCGGGCAAAGATAGAAAGCCGTATGGCGTTGAAGATGAGCAGGATGCTCGCCACGAGGAACAGAAGCGTCGCTATTCTGAGCGACCAGATGATGTAGCCGGTGATCTGGTTGAGGCGATCCACGGTCTGCTGTGGGTAGCTGATCTCATCGTCCTGGAAGCCCTCGGCCCGGAGTTTGTCTGCTACCGCGTTCGAGTCGCGAGAATCGTTTAGCTGCACCTCGATAGAGGCCGGCAAGACGTCGCTGCTGATGCCCTGGGCGATGTCAGGCTGATCGGCGAAGGTCTCCTTGAATCTTTCTAGCGCCTCTTCCTTGGAGACGTAGGTGCTCTCGCTGACCTCGGGATAGCTCTGGACCGAGCTCAGCGCCTTGTCTATCGTCTCCTGGCTAGCGTTTTCCGGGAAAAAGGCCGTGATCGTCACGTCCTGCCCCACGTTGCGGATGACCCCCTCGACGTGGGCACTAACCAGCATGGCCACCCCCAGGATCAAGACGCACACCGCGGTCGTCGTCACCGCGGTCACGCTCATGAGCAGGTTCAGGCGCAGGTTCTTGAAAGCTTCGCGCAAGAAGAACCCGAGATTACTAAACTTCATCGGCGTAGACCCCCCTGGCCTTGTCGCGTACGATCCGCCCTGCCTCGAGCGCCACTACCCTTTTTCGCATCACATCCACCATCTCTTTGTCGTGGGTAGCGACGAGGACCGTGGTGCCGATGCGGTTGATCCTGTGCAAGAGCTGCATGATTCCCACGCTCGTGTCAGGATCGAGGTTCCCGGTAGGCTCGTCGGCGATGAGTATAGGCGGTTGGGAGACGAAGGCGCGGGCAACGGAGACCCGCTGCTGCTCTCCACCAGAGAGGTGGCCCGGGTATGCACCCATCTTCTCCCTCAAGCCCACGAGCTCGAGGATCTGGGGTACCTTCGTGCGTATGGCCCGCCGCTTCTGGCCAGTTACTTCCATTGCGTAGGCGACGTTCTCGGCGGCGGTCTTGTTCGGCAGGAGCTTGAAGTCCTGGAAGACGCAACCTATGTCCCGGCGATGCTGGGGAATGTACCGGCGCGGGATGCCCGAGAGCTTCGCGCCGTTGACGATGATGCTCCCGCTCGAAGGCTCTATCTCCTTGAGGATCAGACGCATCATCGTGGACTTGCCGGAGCCGCTAGCCCCAACGAGGAACACAAACTCCCCGGCGTCCACGCCAAGGTTCACGTTCTCGAGGGCCACGATGTCTTTGCCATAAACCTTGGTTACGTTATCGAAGTAGATCAATGGACTCTCCAGATGTGTCCGACGGGCCTGAGGGGCTACCCGACACAAACTGCTCGACGCCGCGCCATCCTGCGCAGCAGGCTTTGTAACACGAGGGATCACCGCCAACATGCCCGACCGCGACGTTCCCCCCTCCGGAACCGTCCGGTCGGTGCAAAAGATACCAAAGGGGAGGCTGTCTATCAACCAAGAGCGGTCAAGAGAGTGCCAGGTTATCTATCTCTCCGGTGAGGATCAGTTGGTCTTTCTGGACCTCAACACCGGTGAACCTGTCGCCGGCCGGTAACGATTCGATGGGATACACGAAGCTCGTACCCTGGAGCAGCCGTCCGGTCAATCGGTCCGGGACCTTCACCCCAAACGCCTCCACCGTGCGCGGTTCGAAGACCAGCGAGTTGTTCTGGAGATCCAAAGTCCCCTCCACGGAAACCGGGATGCTCTGGCCGAGCACTACTACCTCGGAGCTCACGGTCGCCACCCCCTCCCCGAGGTCAACGTTACTCACCGGAAAAGACATAGCTCCGGTCTTGGCAAGACGTGTCACCTCCGCCTCGGAGAGCTCCATGTGCAGCGTGCCGGAGAGGGGAGTCCGGGTCTGGAGCTGGCCGCTCGCCAGGCTCCCCGGCACGTCAAGGTCGAAGGGTGCAAGCTCCACCGAGCTCTCCTCGGATCGCACACCGCCAAGATCAAGACCGGGCAGTACAACCCTCCCCCCGTCGAACTTGCCGGTGAGCGGGCTCGCCGAATCGCCCTCGAGGCTTACCTCGGGGGCTCTGTCCAGCCCGAGCCGGGATTGCAGGTTCCGGGCGACCAGGTTGTCGAGCAGCGGCGGTAGTAAGATGTAGGCGCCGACGACGAGGATCGTAACCAGGAGCAGCACTCCGAGCAGTGCTACGGCCAGGAGCCTAAACAGCGGTGCGGCTCTTGAGGTAGGCGTAGATGAAGGCGTCGAGGTCGCCGTCCAGTACCTTGTCCACGTCGGCGGTCTGCTCGCCGGTGCGGTGGTCCTTGACCATCTTATACGGGTGTAGGACATAGGAGCGGATCTGGGATCCCCATTCGATGTCTGCCCGCTCTCCTTCCAGAGCCGCAAGCTCCTTCTCCCGCTTCTCCCGCTCGAGCTCGAAGAGGCGCGACCTCAAGACCCGCATCGCCACCTCACGATTCTGGTGCTGGCTGCGTTCGTTCTGGCACTGGACGACGGTTCCCGTGGGCAGGTGTGTGATCCTGACGGCCGAGTCGGTCTTGTTGACGTGCTGTCCCCCCGCTCCCGACGCCCGGTAGGTGTCTATTTTGAGGTCCTTCTCGTCGATCTCGACCTCGACCGCGTCGCTGACGACCGGGGCGACCGCGACCGAGGCGAAGCTCGTGTGTCTGCGACCGCCTGCGTCGAACGGACTGATCCGCACCAGACGGTGCACCCCGCGCTCGGCCGATAGGAGACCGAAGGCGTACTCGCCCGAGATGGAGTAGGTGGCGCTCTTTATGCCAGCTTCCTCGCCCAGGGTGTACTCGATAGTCTCGAGGGCGTAACCTCGCCGCTCCGCCCACCTCCGGTACATCCGGGCAATCATCTCCGCCCAGTCCTGCGAGTCGACCCCGCCGGCCCCGGAGTTTATGGTAAGGATCGCCGCCCCCTCGTCGTACTCCCCGCTGAAAAGCCTCGCCACCTCCTGCTCCTCTAAAGCGTGTTGGATCCGCTCTAGCTCCTCTTCGATCTCCAAGAGCGGATCTGCCTCGCCCTCGAGATCGTAGAGTTCTTCGGCTATCTCGAGGTATTCCCTGGCATCGGCTAACCGGGCCCGCAAATCATCGAGCAGCCGCAATCGGCTCTCGACACGCGAGAACTCCGCCGAAACCGCTCTAGCCTCCTCCTGGTCGTCCCAGAATCCGGGACGGCTCATCTCTTCGCCGAGCTTCGCAGAGGAGCGCCGCAGGGCCTCCACGTCAAAGAAGTCTTCGAGCTCCCCGAGACGTCTTTCGAGCCCCGAGGCTTTTTCGTGAAGCTCTGGCAATTAGCCGCCCATCCGGGTATCGGTCGTCGGGGTAGTCGGAACGTCCAGGCGCCCGTCCACGCGGCCATGACACTTCTTGTACTTCTTGCCCGAGCCGCAGGGGCACGGGTCGTTACGGCCTACCTTCTGGCTTACCGTGCGAGGGCTCTTCGGACGCTGGTTCGGCTCCTCGGTACCCCCGCTGTAGGAGAGCTGCTGGACCTCGGGCTCCTGACGCAGCTTGACGTTCTCTATGCGGTAAATATAGGTGACGTAATCCTCCTTGAGACCGTGCTCCATGTCCTGGAACATGTCGAAGCCCTCACGCTTGTACTCCACTAGCGGGTCCCGCTGGGAGAGCCCTCGCCAGCCGATACCCTCGCGCAAGGAGTCCATGTCGTCGAGGTGCTCTCTCCACCGGGAGTCTACGATCGAGAGCAGCGTCCTACGCTCTGCCTCCTCAAACGTGTCGAGACCATCGGTGCGCGCGAGGCCACGCTTACGGAGCTCCTCCGTCCGCTCCTCCCACTCGGTCTTGCGCTCCTCAAGGCGCTCTCTGGCGTCCTCGAGGACCATCTCCAGGAACTCCTCGCTCGAGAGGTTCTCCACGTCGAGGCTCTGGAAGTCTATCTGGCTCGGGTAGAAGCGGTTTATCTCGGCGGATAACGTCTCCAGGTCCCAGTTCTCAGGGTAGTCGTTCTCGGAGACGAACTGGCCAACCGTGTCCGAGAGGACCCCCTCGACGTACTCCCAGGTGTCAACCGTCTCACCCATGAGGATGTCGCGCCTTATAGCGTAGATCACCTCGCGCTGCTTGTTCAGGACGTCGTCGTACTCGAGGATCCTCTTCCGAATCTGGAAGTTCTGGCTTTCGACCTGCTCCTGGGCGCGCCGCACCGACCCCGAGACCATGCCCGCTTCGATCGGCACGTCCTCCTCGAGCCCGATACGCTCGATCACGCTTTGCATCCGCTGCCCCCCGAAGCGTCGCAAGAGATCGTCTTCAAAGGACAGGTAGAACCTCGACTCGCCGGGGTCCCCCTGCCTACCGCTACGTCCGCGGAGCTGGTTATCGATACGGCGTGACTCGTGCCGCTCGGTCCCAAGCACGTAGAGCCCTCCGACCTCCGAGATCCCCTCGCCGAGCTTGATGTCCGTGCCGCGACCGGCCATGTTAGTCGCGATGGTAACAGAGCCACTCTCGCCAGCGTGGGCGATGATCTCCGCCTCCCTCTCGTGCTGCTTGGCGTTCAGCACCTCGTGCTGTATGCCGCGCCGCCTGAGAAGAGTCGAAAGTTTCTCCGAGACCTCGACCGAGACCGTGCCGACAAGGACAGGCTGGCCCTTCTTGTGGCGCTCGACGATGTCGTCTATGACAGCATCGTGCTTGAACTTATTGCTCTTATAGACGAGGTCGTCCTTGTCGTCCCGGATCATCGGCATGTGCGTAGGTATCGAGACTACAGCCATCTTGTAGATGTGCATGAACTCGTCGGCCTCGGTGGCTGCCGTACCGGTCATGCCCGCGAGCTTGTCGTATTGCCTGAAGTAGTTCTGGATCGTGATCGTGGCGACCGTCTGGTTCTCCTCCTTGATCGCCACCCTCTCCTTGGCCTCGATGGCCTGGTGCAACCCCTCGGAGTAACGCCGTCCCTCGAGGACACGCCCCGTGAACTCGTCAACTATAAAGACCTCGCCATCCTGGACAATGTACTCGATGTCCTTGCGGAACAACGTATGAGCTTTTAGCGCCTGGTTGAGGTGGTTGACGAGGTTCGTGTTCACGTCGTCGTAGAGGTTCTCGAGCCCGAGGGACCTCTCGACCTTCTCGACACCCGATTCGGTAGGGGCGACCTGGCGCTTCTTCTCATCCACCTCGTAGTGCTCGCCTTCGTTAAGGTGCGGCACGATGTCGGCGAAGCGATAGTAGGTGTCAGCGGCACTCTCGGGCATGCCGGAGATTATTAAGGGGGTGCGGGCCTCGTCGATGAGGATCGAGTCGACCTCGTCGACGATAGCGTAGTTGAGTTCCTTCTGGACGAGGTTCTCTACGGAGGTCGCGATGTTGTCGCGCAGGTAGTCGAAACCGAACTGGGCGTTGGTACCGTAGGTGATATCCGCCGAGTAGGCTACCTTTCGCTCCTCGAAGCCCATGTAGTCCTGGATCAAGCCGACCGTCAGGCCGAGGAACTCGTAGATCTCGCCCATCCACGCCGCGTCGCGCCTGGCCAGGTAATCGTTGACGGTGACGACGTGTACGCCCTCACCGGAGAGGGCATTGAGGTAAACGGGCATGGTGGCGGCGAGAGTCTTTCCTTCGCCGGTCTTCATTTCGGCGATCTTACCTTCGTGCAACACGATTCCGCCCATGACCTGCACGTCGAAGGGCCACATCCCTAAAGTACGTCTGGACGCCTCCCGCACGACCGCGAAGGCCTCGTACAGTATGTCGTCGAGCGTCTCCTCCCCATCGGCAAGCCTCTCCCGAAACTTGTCGGTCTTGGCCCGTAGCTCGTCGTCAGAGAGCTTTTCGATCTCTGGTTCCAGGGCAGATACGGCATCGACGCCCCTCTGGAGGGCCTTGACCTTCCGGCCCTCGCCCATGCGCAAGATTTTTGTCAGTAGGTTAGCCAAAGTTAGTTTCCTCGCTTGGGCGTCCTGGTTATTGGCAGACGCCCGGCCGCTTACTATCTTGCGGGCTCTATTAGCCCATAGGCTCTATTAGCCCATAATTACCGTCACGTCGCCGGTATACCACATTTATCTCGCCCGTATCGGCGTTGGTGAAGACGAAGAAGGCGTGATCGAGGAGTTCCATCTGCAGCGCTGCTTCTTCCGGGCTCATCGGCTTCATCTGGAACTGTTTGGTCCGCACGATGCGGGACTCTATGTCTTCGGCCTCCTCCTCCACGATAACAGGCCCTGCCTCCTCCAGGGCGTGCCGCTCCCTCTGGCCGTGCCAGCGGTCGATCTGGCGCCCCCTGTAACGCCTCACCTGCCGCTCGAGCTTGTCGCTCATACGATCTATAGAGGCGTACATGTCCGCCGAAGCCTCCCTGGCCTTCAGGACCGTGCCGTTGATGAAGAGGGTCGCATCGGCAACCTCGGGCTCGGGGTTCGAGGAGTTGCGCTCGTGGATCAGCTCCACCTCCACCCGCGAGACGCTACGCCCATCGTCGAAGAACTTGGCGATCCGCTCGACCTTCCCCGTCGCGTACCGCTCCAGGGCTTCCGTCACCGAGATGTTCCGTCCCTTAACCATTACGTCCATTTGGCCTCCTTCGTCGGCCGCTTTTTAGCCGTCAGCTTATCTGCGCTTAGACTCCCCCATATCTGTCAACCGAATCGGCAATAATCGCTTCATCGATAATTGCGGTTGCTAATAATTCGGCATTAGGCTCGCCGGTGCCGGTCCACGGGCCGTTCGCTCTTTTTCTAGCTACTTCCTCGAAAACCAACTTTCCGCTACTCATGGCCTCCCTGATGGCTGATTGGGGATCGCTAACAAGTCCTGCACAAGGTCAGAGCGTGAACTTCCTTCCCGCCCGCTTTTCGGAGGCTCTCGGCGCACTCGCTCAGGGTGGCGCCCGTCGTAAAGACATCATCTACTAGGAGGATCCTGCCCGCTATCGGGCCTCGCGACGAGTAGGCGCCCGCGACGTTGGCCCGGCGCGCATCGGCGGAG